>NZ_JBSFMS010000154.1:0-15945 GCF_053599675.1 Streptomyces sp. NPDC000880
ATCGAGACCGAGTTGGTGGCGCACGGCCGCGAACTGCGCCGGGGGTCCGGGGGCGGAGCCCCAGAACAGCAACCGCACCGGCTTGCCCGGGCCGGGGTTTCACCATCACCCTGTGCATCACGGCTGACCGCGGTGGGCGGTGGTTCCGGCTGCCCGGGAGCTACGTCCAGCGCAGGGCGGCCCGGCGCTGCCAGTACTCGGGGGCCGGCTCCGCCAGGACCGCGAGCCGGGCGAGCTGGTCGGCGTCGAGGCGTACCTCGTCGGCGGTGACGTTGCTGGCGAGCTGGGCGGAGGTGGCGGCACCGGAGAGCACGATGTCGGCCCACGGCTTGTGAAGGACGGCGGCGAGGGCGACGGCGTCAGGGGTGGCGCCGGTCTCCCCGGCAAGATCCGCGAGGACGGGCGGCAGTCCCTCATTGGCGAGACGGCCGTTGGCCATGGCTTCCTTGACGATGACGGAGCAGCCCGCATCGTGTGCTTCTGTGAGGGCGGCTCCGGCGGAGGGCTCCAGCAGGTTGTAGGTGGCCTGGACGCTGGTGAACAGCGGGATGCCGTCCACGGTGACCGCGAGCGCGGCGCGGATGGCGGCCGGCTGCTCGGGGCCGCTGGTGGACAGGCCGATGGTGACGCCTTCGGCGGCGAGGCCGGCGAGCCGGTCGTGGAGAGCACGCTCGGTGAGCGCGGGGCTGTCGGGGGTGACGGAGTGGATCTGGTAGAGGTCGAGGCGCTTGCCGAGGAACGCGCGGGTCTCGGCGATCTGACGGTCGAAGGTGGCCGTGCTGTGGTCCTTGACCTCGTGCACCTCCGCGTCGGTCCGCCAGTCGGCCGTGTAGGTGTAACCCCACTTGCTGCCGATCACGGCATCGCGGATCTCGGGCCGGCCCAGCAGCCATTCGGCGAGGAACTCCTCCGATCTGCCGTAGGAACGGGCGGCGTCGAAGTACCGCACGCCCAAGGCGTAGGCCTCGTCGAGCACTTCGTGGGCACGCTCGCGCATCGTGTCGACGGTCCGCTCGGCGGGCAGGTCCCTGTCCCGGCCGAGGTTGATGTAGCCGGGACGGCCGACCGCCGCGATGCCGAGCCCGATCCGGGTGTGCGCGGCTGCGGCGAGACGTTCGAATGGCACGGTCGGTCTTCCTCCGGGTTTCTGGGGGCTGCGGGGGTGGCATCGTCACCGTACTCCCGGCCGCGAGACGGATGCCGGGTACGGGGCCGTCGCCCAGATCCGCCGACGAGTGGACGTGGCATCCGACCGGGCCGCTCGGCCTGCATCGTGTCGAATTGCGTACCAACCCCACCAACAAGGGCAGTCGGAGCGTGGCCCAGCGCTTGGCGTTCGCGCGGGAGGGCAAGTCGGCGGACGTCCCCGGTAGACGCTACCGTCCTCGCCGGAGGTGAGGCTTCCGTGCCACGGGTAGCGGTCGTCGAAGCCATTCAGCTTTCCGGCCTCCGTCTCCGTGAGGCGGAGGCCGTCGTTCTTTCGGCACCAGCTACGGGCCTTGCCGGTCAGGCACTGCGACGGCTTGTCGGCAAAGAAGCAGTTGCCTCCCTTGGCACGACCGTTGGCGTGGAGCGGCCGGTTGCCGCAGGTTGACCCACTCGCCGGTGGCCCAGCCGCGCGCTCGGCGAGACGGATGGCGCCCCAGCAGCGCTCACCGGCGGCGACCGCCCCAGCCACGGCACCCCCGTCAGCCGAAGAAGACGCCGACCTCCTCGTACAACTTCGGGTCCACCGTCTTGAGCTTCGCCGTCGCCTCGGCAATCGGCACGCGCACGATGTCCGTGCCCTGCAGCGCGACCATCTTGCCGAAGTCCCCCTCACGCACCGCTTCGATGGCGTGCAGCCCGAAGCGGGTGGCCAGCCAGCGGTCGAAGGCGCTCGGAGTGCCGCCGCGCTGGACATGGCCGAGGACGGTGGTGCGGGCCTCCTTGCCGGTACGCCGCTCGATCTCCTTGGCCAGCCACTCGCCGACGCCGGAGAGCCGGACATGGCCGAAGGAGTCGAGCGAGCCGTCCTTGAGGACCGCCTCGCCGTCCTTGGGCATGGCGCCCTCGGCGACCACCACGATCGGGGCGTAGCTGGCCTTGAAACGCGACGTCACCCAGGCGCACACCTGGCCGACGTCGAAGCGCTGCTCGGGGATGAGGATGACATTGGCGCCGCCGGCCAGACCGGAGTGCAGGGCGATCCAGCCCGCGTGCCGCCCCATCACCTCCACGACCAGCACACGCATATGCGATTCGGCGGTGGTGTGCAGCCGGTCGATGGCCTCGGTCGCGATGCCGACCGCCGTGTCGAAGCCGAAGGTGTAGTCGGTGGCGGACAGGTCGTTGTCGATGGTCTTGGGCACGCCGACGCACTTGACGCCGTACTCGTCGTGGAGCCGCGTCGCGACGCCGAGTGTGTCCTCGCCGCCGATCACGATCAGCGCGTCCACCTCGTGCTTGGCGAGGTTCTCCTTGATGCGGCGGATGCCGCTCTCTTCCTTGAGGGGGTTGGTGCGCGAAGAGCCGAGGATGGTGCCGCCGCGGGGCAGAATGCCGCGGACTGCCGGGATGTCGAGCGGAACGGTGTCGCCTTCGAGGGGTCCGCGCCAGCCGTCGCGATAGCCGACGAAGTCGTACGCGTACTCCTGCACGCCCTTGCGGACGACACCACGGATGACCGCATTGAGCCCGGGGCAGTCGCCGCCCCCGGTCAGTACTCCGACGCGCATGGAAACCTTCCCTTCGCCTGATGAGCCTTACGACCGCCACGCTAATGGTGATCCAGGTCACTGCGGGATGGGGCGAAAGGTCAATTCCTCTGCTTCATACGGCGGTTGACGCCCCGCCATTCACTCGTATTTCACTCGTACGAGTCTCCTACGAGCCCTGTACAGGCAGGGGCACGGCGTCAGGCGTCGTCCAGACCCCGCTCTATCACGTACCGCACGAGCTCGACGCGGTTGTGCAGTTGGAGTTTGCCGAGGGTGTTCTGCACGTGGTTCTGGACGGTGCGGTGCGATATGACGAGCCGCTCGGCGATCTGCTTGTACGAGAGCCCCTTGGCCACCAGCCGCAGCACCTCGGTCTCCCGGTCGGTCAGCTGCGGAGCCTTCGGCTCGTCCGCACCGGCTGCGGGGACGGGCTCGGAGGCCAGGCGCCGGTACTCACCGAGCACCAGGCCCGCGAGGCCCGGCGTGAAGACCGGATCGCCGACGGCGGTGCGCCGCACGGCGTCGGTCAGCTCTTCCGCACTGGCCGACTTGAGCAGGTAGCCGGTCGCACCGGACTTCACCGCTTCCAGTACGTCCGCGTGCTCACCGCTGGCGGACAGCACCAGGACCCGCAGGCCTGGGTGGGAGCCGACGAGCTCCTTGCACACCTGGACGCCCGGCATCCCGGGAAGATTGAGGTCGAGGACGAGGACGTCGGGCGCGGCGGCCTTTGCGCGGCGCACGGCCTGCGGACCGTCCCCGGCCGTCGCCGCCACCTCGAAACCGGCCTCGGCCAGATCGCGCGCGACCGCGTCCCGCCACATCGGGTGGTCGTCGACGACCATCACCTTGATCGGCTGCTGGTCCGTCATGTGCCTGCCTTCCCCCGTGGGACCTTCAATTCGACTTCTGTGCCCTGGCCCGGGACCGAGATCACCTCGGCCGAGCCGCCCAAGTCCCGCAGCCGCCCCCTGATCGAGAGGGCGACTCCGAGCCGGCCCTCGCCCTCCGCCTGGGCGAGCCTGCCCTCCGGGATGCCCGGGCCGTCGTCCCGTACCGTCACGATCACCTCGCCCGGCCAGTCCTCGACCAGGATCCAGGCGTGGGCGTCCTCGCCGGCATGCCTGCGGACATTGTCCAGGGCGGCACTGACAGCGGCGGCGAGTTCCGCCGTCGCAGCGACGGGGAGCAGCACCGGGGCGCCCGGCTCCGAGAGGGTCACCCTCGACCCGGCGTGCCGGGCCAGCAGCGAGCGCAGGTCGTCCAGTTGGGGCCCGTCGGGCGGATCGTCGACGTCGACGGTGCGGACCACGGCGCCGAGTGAGACGTCCTCGGAGGCGCGCGTGGTGGGTACCAGACCGCTGGAGACCAGGGTGCGCAGGGCGACCTCCTGCTCCCCCGCCATCCGGCCGAGCTCCTCGGCCTCGCCGCCCAGCGCCGTACCGCGCCGCTGCACCATCGCCAGCACCTGGAGCACGCTGTCGTGGATGTCGCGGGCCAGCCGCTCCCGCTCGCGGGTCGCCGCCTCGATCTCCAGGGCGCGGGCAAGGGTGCGCTCGGAGGCGCGGGCGACCTCGACGACGTAACCGATGGCTATGGAGGCGATCCAGACCAGCAGGACGTTGTGGAAGGTGTCCCGGCTCGGCTGGCCGCGCTCGATGATATTGGCGACGGCGACGAGTGAGGATGCGAAGCCCGCCCAGCGCCAGCCGCCCTTGATCGCGAACGCGAGGACGGATCCGGCCGTCCATATCGTCGGCAGGGTCGGGCCGTCCTGCATCTGGGCCTGGGCGTCGGCGAGCGGCGTGAGCATGATCCCGGTCAGCGCGACGGTGAGATCGGCGACCAGGAAGCGTTTGGTGCAGCGGGCCGCGTTGGCGACCTTGGGAAGCGTGACCAGCGTCCATACGGACATCACAGCGAGGAAGGCGGCCGCGATCCAGGGGCGCTCGAACTTGCTGGGGGTGACGGCGAAGAGAAGCACCGCGTAGCCCATGGTCAGTACGCGATAGGCGGCCAGCGCCCGCCACAGCGGCAGCTCTACCGACATCCGCACGACACGCTCGCGCTTGGCCATATCCCCCACCCCAGGACGGACAGCGCGGCTATGCGGCCGGGCGGTCCGTCTTCTCCGCCTCGTCGGTCTTCTCCGGCTTGTTCGCCTTCGCAGCCTTCTCGGCCGCCGCCTTCTCGGCCTTCTCGGCCTTCTCGGCCTTCTCGGCCTTCTCGGCCTTCTCGGCCTTCTCCGCCTCCGCGATCTGGCGCTTGGCGGCCGTCGCGTAGATGTCGACGTACTCCTGGCCGGACAGCTTCATGATTTCGTACATGACCTCGTCGGTCACCGAACGCAGGATGAAACGGTCGCCCTCCATGCCCTGGTAGCGGCTGAAGTCGAGCGGCTTACCGATCCGGATCCCCGGGCGCATCAGCTTGGGGACGACCTTGCCGGGCGGCTGGATCTTCTCGGTGTCGATCATCGCGACCGGGATGACCGGAGCGCCGGTGGCGAGCGCCACGCGCGCGAGGCCGCCCGGCTTGCCGCGGTAGAGGCGGCCGTCCGGGGAGCGGGTGCCCTCCGGGTAGATGCCGAACAGGCCACCGCCCTCGATGACATCTATCCCGGCCTTGATCGCCGCCTCACCCGCACCGCGCCCGCCCGAGCGGTCCACCGGGAGCTGCCCGACGCCCTTGAAGAAGGCGGCAGTCAGCCTGCCCTTGACCCCGGGCGATGTGAAGTACTCCGCCTTGGCGATGAAGGTGACCTTGCGGTCGAGCACCGCCGGCAGGAAGAACGAGTCCGAGAAGGACAGGTGGTTGCTCGCGAGGATCGCCGGCCCCTCGGCGGGGATGTTCTCGAGGCCCTCCACCCATGGCCTGAAGGCAAGCTTCAGTGAGCCCCCGATGGAGAACTTCATTGCGCCGTAGATCAACTCGAGTGCCTCCTGTGTGCTGTCGAACAGACCTTATCCCGAGGTGCGCCAGTCATCCCCTGGCCGGGGGGCTTGCGGACCTGGTCGGTGTCAGTCCGGTCGCGTACGGTGAAGTACACGTTCAGACACTCACGAACAGGAGACCCAGGTGCCGGTCCTTCCTGGAGCCGAGCCGTACCGCCACGAAGGCGGCGAGGTCGGCGTCCTCCTCTGTCACGGATTCACCGGTTCCCCGCAATCGCTGCGCCCCTGGGCCGAGTATCTGGCGGAGCGCGGACTGACCGTGTCCTTGCCGCTGCTCCCCGGGCACGGCACACGCTGGGAGGACATGCAGGTCACCGGCTGGCAGGACTGGTACGCAGAGGTGGACCGCGAGCTGCGGGTGCTGGTCGAGCGGTGCAGCCAGGTCTTCGTCTTCGGGCTCTCGATGGGCGGAGCGCTGACGCTGCGGCTCGCCGCGAAGCACGGGGACGCGGTCAGCGGCATCGTCGTGGTGAACCCGGCGAACAAGGTCCATGGCCTGTCGGCGTACGCCCTGCCGGTCGCGCGCCACTTTGTGCGTACGACAAAGGGGCTGACGAGCGACATCGCCAAGGAGGGCTCGGAGGAGGTCGGGTACGACCGGGTGCCGCTGCACGCCGCGCACTCTTTGCGGACCTTCTTCCATCTGGTCGACGGCGAACTGCCACAGGTCACGCAGCCGATGGTGCTGCTGCACAGCCCGCAGGACCACGTGGTGCCGCCGGCCGACTCGGCGCGGATCCTGAGCCGGGTCTCGTCCACGGACGTCTCGGAGATCCTGCTGGAACAGAGCTATCACGTAGCGACGTTGGACCACGATGCGGAGCGGATTTTCGAGGAGAGTTACGCGTTCATCGGCCGGCTCGCTCCGAGTGTCGGGAAGAAGGGGAGCACCACCGGTGGCTGAGCAGCACGATGCGGACCGCGAGCCGCAGCCGATCGACGAGGAGGCCGCCTGGGCGGCCATCGTCGAGGGGTACGGCGAGGAGCCGGCCGACCCGCCGGGCGCCAAGCCGTTCAAGTCGGTGGAGGACCTCGCCCTGCTCGAGGGTGATCTGAACAAGACGCCGATGGACGACAGGGCGGCGGATACGGAGCCCGATCCGGAGGATCCCGAGTCGGGGCCTGACGCGGACAAGCCCACGCTGGGCAGCTCGATCACTTTCGCGCCAGGGATCGGTGGCCCGCGCGACTACCAGGTGGACGAGGCGAAGGACGACGACCTCGACGACAGCGACGAGGGCCACTTCGTACCGCCGGAGCCGCCGCCGCTGCCGGAGGCCGATGTCACGGCCAAGTTCGCATGGCTGGCGGTGGTCGGCGGGCCGGTGCTGATGCTGGTGGCGGTGCTGCTCGAGTGGGACATGACGTGGTGGCTGACGACGCTGTGCGTCGGCGGCTTCCTGGGCGGCTTCGGCACGCTGGTGGCGCGGATGCCGCACGGCGACGACGAGGACGACGACGATCCCGGCCGCGGCGCGGTGGTCTGAATTCTGGCCGCCGCCCTGGCACCGCTCGGTGCCGGGGCGCCTCGCGGGCTTCGGCCGGCCACGTCGGCCTCCGGCCGTCGGACGCGGCTCAGCCGGCACTCGGTCCGTCTGACGACGCCGCGGGGACGCGTAGCGCCGCCAGCACCGGCAGGTGGTCCGTCGCCGCGCTCAGGTCAGCCTGGGTGATCCCCGGCAGGGTCAACGGCACTCCGCAGCCCAGCACTTCCACCCCCGGGGTAGCGAAAATCGCGTCGATCCGCTGGTGCGGATCGTCCGGTGTCGAGGTGTTCTCGCCACCCCAGGGCGCGACCGCCCAGCAGTCCTGCAGCTCTCCCGCGAGCCTGCCAAAGCTCCGGCCGCCGGGCCGGTCGTTCAGGTCGCCCGCCGCGATCCCGTACGGCACGTCCATCGCCTTCAGCCGGTCCAGCACCATCCCGGCCTGCGCATAGCGCTCGTCGCTCTGCAGACTCAGATGGCAGCTGAGCAGCCCGATCCGGGCACCCCCGATCCGTACGACCGCCGTGGCGAAGCCGCGCCGGTGCAGGCGAGGGGTGAGCGGCAGCAGCACATCCTCCGTACGCTCCACGGTCGCCCGTAGCGAGCAGAGCAGCAGCGGCCCGGCCGCGGGGGCCCCGCCGGTCAGCACCACCAGTTCGCTCTTGGCGGCCAGCCGCGCGGCATGCTTGCGCCAGCGGAAGAAGCGCGGGGCCTCCTGGATGAACACCAGGTCGGGCTCGCAGGCGCGGATCACCCGGGCCAGCGCGTCCTCGTCGTCGCGCATGGAGCGGACGTTGTAGCTGAGCACCCGGATCACGGCCGAACCGTCCGGTTCTGTGCGGGAGTTTGGCAGTGCGGTGATCGCCATGCGCAGCAACATACGCGGCTTCGGGTCTTTTCTGGGGATACGTCCCGGGCCCCGGTTCTCAAGCGCCGCGCAGGCTGAAATGAGCCCGCCCGGCGCTTGAGGACAAAGAACTAGCCCTGGCGGGCCAGGTCCGCCGCGCCCACCAGGCCCGCCCTGCCGCCCAGTTGGGCCGCGAGCACCTGCGCATGCGGCCGCCACCGGCCGCCGATCAGCCAGCGGCGGAAGGACTTGCGGATCGGGTCGAGAACCAGCTCCCCCTCGTCGGAGAGGCCGCCGCCGACAATGAAGGCGGACGGGTCGAAGAGCGAGGCCAGGTCGGCCAGGCCCGCGCCCACCCAGCGGGCCAGTTCGCGGTACGAGTCGACGGCGACCGGGTCGCCCTGCCGCGCGGCCTCGCTGATGTGCTTGCCCTCGATGCCGTCGACCGTGCCGTCGCCGAGGCCGAGCAGGATCTCCGCGCTTTCCGGGGTGGCGTTGGCGCGCTGCTTGCCGTAGCGGACGAGAGCGCGTCCGGAGGCGTACTGCTCCCAGCAGCCCTGGCTGCCGCAGCCGCACAGCAGACCGTCCGGGACGACCCGGATGTGGCCGAACTCCGCCGCCACGCCGAAGCGTCCGCGGCGCAGCTTGTTGCCGATGATGATGCCGCCGCCGAGCCCGGTGCCGAGGGTGATGCAGATGACGTCTTCGTGGCCCTGGCCGGCGCCGAAGCGGTACTCGCCCCAGGCAGCCGCGTTCGCGTCGTTCTCGACGACCACCGGGAGGCCGACGCGCTGCTCGACCTTGTCCTTCAGCGGCTCGTGGCGCCAGTCGATGTTCGGTGCGAACAGGACCGAGGCACGCTTGTCGTCGACATATCCGGCGGCGCCGATGCCGACCGCCTCGATCTCGTGCCCCTTGCCGGCCCCGCCGACAGCCGAGCAGATCGCCTCGACGATGCCTTGAGGGGTCGACGGGGTGGGCACCTTGTGCGTCTCGAGGATGGTGCCCTCTTCGTCGACCACGCCCGCTGCGATCTTCGTGCCGCCGATGTCGACGCCGATGGTGAGTCCCATGTGTCCCTCAGTTTTCGGTCGAGCCCCGCTATGGCCAACCGTACCCGAGGGCGGGCACGGCCTGGTCAGTCCAGGTCGATGTGCTCGCTCGCCCCGGGGCCGTCGTCACGGGGGTCCTGGTCGTCCTTGGAGGCGGTGGGCCGCTGGGTCCAGCGTCGCTCATGGCCCTCGACGGCGGATCGATACGCGGCGAGCAGCTCGCCGCCCGCCGCCGTGAGGTGGTCGAAGACCTCCGGGTTGCGCTCGATGACCGGCTCGACGGCGGCCTTCGCCTGGTTGACCAGCTGCTGCACAGTGTTCTGCGCGGCCATGCCGGGCAGCGACGTCTGCAACGAGGAAACCTTCTCGGCGACCGCGTCGAGGAGCTTGCGCAGCTCCTCGCCGGCCGAGCCGGGAGGCGGCCCGTACTGGGCGCGGCGGCGGGCCTTCTCCGCTTCCAGGTCCTCGGCGCACGCCTTGGCCCAGGCGTCGTCGTCGACGGAGGGACGCTCGGTGGCATCGCTCATGGCGTACTCCTGCGGAAGAACTGGGGGAAGAACTGAGGGTTTGTACGCTCGACGGTACCCGAATGGAGGCAGCGCGTTCAGCGTGCCCGCGGCCACAGCTCGGGGTCCGGCTGGAAGCGGACCCGCAGCACGCCGTCGTTAAGACCCGCGCCCGCAACCGTGCAGCGGCGCAGCGCGGAGGGCAGCGGCACGATCCTGCGAAACGGTCCGACAGTGATGAGGAGTTCATCCCCTCGGCGGACGAGCGCGAGCTCCTCCTTGACGGCGCCGGGCAGCGGGAGCTCCCAGACGAAGACGCTGTCGGTGCCGTGCCCCTCCGCGACCCGCCATGGGTCGCCGCGTCGCTCGCCGCGGTCCCGGTGCGGTGCGAGGCTGCCTTCGACGGCTTCGACGACGAGCCCGTCGCCGGTGTCGAGGAGTGCGAGGTCGTCGAGGCCGCGCGGGTCCCGGCCGAGGTGGGGCGCCTCGCGGATCGAGCCTTGGGTCGCCCACTCCTCGTACCACTCGCTCAGGCACTTCTCCTGCTGTGCGGAGAGGGTCGCGAGCCAGCTGTCGGCCGAGTCCCGCGGCAGGATCCGGTTCGGTACGAGGGTGTCGACGGGCAGTCCGTACAGCGCGAGCCCGACGCGGGCGGTGCGCAGAGCGTCGGCGGCCGCGGGTCCGGGCTCGGCGACCACCCGCAGCGTCGTGCCGGCGGATTCGGTCATCGCCTGGACGCCGGCCAGCTCGCTGTCCCAGCGGGCCGCGGTCTCGTACAGCCACTGCGCGGGCATCGGCACACCGGCGAGCTGGGCGAGCATCGGCCGCAGAGCCCGGGCGGCCTGCCGTTCCGGCGGCAGCAGGCGGCGCAGATAGCGGCGCAGCTGTTCGGGCAGGGCGAGCAGGGCGATGGTCTCGCGCAGCGGCGGCATGTCGAGGACGACCGCGTCCCAGCCGCCGTCCCCGTCGCCGGCGGAGGTCTTCAGCGCGCGCAGCAGGGCGAACTGGTCGCTGCCGGGAAGCTCGGTCATCTCCTCGTCGTCAAGTCGCGCCGCGCCCAGCAGATCGAGCCCGGCGGTGGCACGCTCCTGGAGCGAGAGGAACTCGGCGCGGAAGTCGGCGCCGGAGTCGATGCGGGCGGCCCACAGGCCGTCCGTGATCTCGTCAGGTGCGCCGGGGCGGCCGGTGACGGGCGTGCCGAATACGTCGCCGGGCTCGGCGGAGAGGAACAGGGCACGTTTGCCGCGCCGGGCCACCGCAAGGGCGGTGGCAGCGGCGACGGTGGTTCGGCCCGCGCCGCCGAGCCCGGTGACGAGGACCGTGCGCATCAGGCGGCGGGCCCGCTCTCGACACGCTTCTTCAGACCGGCCAGGGCGCGGTCGATGATGACCTTCTCGGCCTTGCGCTTGATCATGCCGAGCATGGGGATCTTGACGTCGACAGTGAGCTGGTAGGTGACCTCGGTGCGGTCGCCACCGACCGCGGCGAGGGTGTACGAACCGTCGATGGAGCGCAGCATCTGGGACTTCACCAGCGTCCAGCTGACCTGGTTCTCGCCGTTCCAGGTGTACGCGAGGGTGTGGTCGTCCTTGATCGCGCCGGCGTCGAGCACCAGCCGGACCTGCTCGGCGCGGCCCTTGGGGTCGGTGGCGAGCACCTCGGCCTCCTTCACCTCGCCGGTCCACTCGGGGTAGCGGGCGAAGTCGGAGATCACGCCCATCACGTCGGCCGGCGCCGCCTCGATCGTGATGCTCGAGCTGGTGTGTTCCGCCATCGCTGCGGCTCCTCACAGTGCGGTTCGGACCGGGGGTGGTGTGGGGTGCAGGCTATCGCGCCCCAGCTCGTCACCACTCCATGGCCCGGCGGTTTCACCACTCCCAGGCCCGGCGGTTCACCACTCCAAGGCCCGGCGGTTCACCACTCCAAGGTCCAGGGGCGACCGGTCGAGGCGAAATGCCCGACGTTCACGCACTCCGTCGCGCCGATGCGCATCCGGCGGGCGAGCGGCTGATGGACATGGCCGAAGAGGGCGTACCGGGGCCGGGTGCGGCGGATCGCGTCGAGCAGGGCGCGGCTGCCGCGCTCGAAGCGGCGCGGGACGGTGTCGTACGTCAGTTCGGGGACGTCCGGGGGGATGTGCGAGCAGAGCACATCGACCTCCCCGAGCGCCTCGACCTTGGCGGCGAACTCCTCGTCGGAGATCTCGTACGGAGTGCGCATCGGGGTGCGCAACCCGCCGCCGGCGAAGCCAAAGACGCGGCCGCCGAGTTCGATGCGCTCGCCGTCAAGGATGGTGGTGCCCGGCCGCGCATACTCCGGCCAGAGAGTCGGCATATCGACATTGCCGTAGGTGGCGTACGTCGGGGTGGGGAAGGCCGCGAACAGCTCGGCGTACTGGCGCCGCACGGCGGACTCGATGGCGGACTCCCGGTCCATCTCCAGCTCGGCCCAGAGTCTGCGCCCGAGCTCGCGGGCCGCGTCGTAGCGGCGGGCGGTGCGCAGTTCCACGATCAGATCAGCGTTCTCGACGCCGAAGAGGTCGGGGAAGATGCCGCGCGAGTGGTCGGCGTAGTCGAGGAAGAGCACGAGGTCACCGAGGCAGATGAGCGCGTCCGCGCCGTCTCCCGCCATGGCAAGATCTTTGGCATTGCCGTGTACATCACTGACCACGTTGACTCGAATGCCTCGCATGACGATCACCCTAGGACGCCGGTTCGCGGCTCGGTAGAGCGGGGCCGACCAGCCGTTCTTCCGAGTCGTCATGAGTGTGGACTACTCTGCGCGAAGCACCGCCATCACGTGTGACGCAGGGAACATCTGGCCAGAACCCCCTATCCGGAATCGAGTACTGGTGGGTAACGTCCGGGCAGTCCAGTCGTGCTCACCCCACTGAGCACCTGCCCGATCTTGGACCGCAGCCGGTGCATCACACAGAGCCGTGGCGCCGGCGCCCGATGAGGAGCAGCAGTCTTGCGCGAGTTCAGCCTTCCGGCCCTGTACGAGGTCCCCGCGGACGGCAACCTGACGGATCTCATCCGCCGCAATGCCGCTCAGCATCCCGATGTGGCGGTCATGAGCCGCAAAGAGGCGGGCGTCTGGACGGACGTCACCGCCACGCAGTTCCTCGCCGAGGTGCGCGGCGTGGCCAAGGGTCTGATCGCGGCCGGCGTGGAGCCCGGCGACCGGGTCGCCCTCCTCTCGCGCACCCGCTACGAGTGGGTGCTCCTGGACTTCGCGATCTGGAGCGCGGGCGGAGTCACCGTGCCGGTGTACGAGACCAGCTCGCCCGAGCAGATCCAGTGGATCCTCGGTGACTCCGGTGCCACGCTGTGCGTCGTCGAGTCCGAGGCGCACCAGGAATCGGTGGTCTCGGTTCAGTCCAATCTGCCCGCCCTGAAGGGGATCTGGCAGATCGAGGCGGACGCGATCAGCCAGCTGACGGTCACCGGCTCCGACATCTCCGACGGGCTGCTCGACGAGCGCAGCGGGAGCTCCAAGGCGGATGACCCGGCGACCATCGTCTATACGTCCGGGACAACCGGCCGCCCCAAGGGCTGTGTGCTCACTCACCGCGCCTTCTTCGCGGAGTGCGGCAACCTGGTCGAGCGCCTCAAACCGCTGTTCCGTACCGGCGAGAGCTCCGTGCTGCTCTTCCTCCCGGCCGCGCATGTCTTCGGCCGCATGGTCGAGCTCGCGGCCGTGATGGCGCCGATCAAGCTCGGCTGCGTACCGGACATCAAGAACCTCACCAACGAACTCGCCTCCTTCCGGCCGACCCTGATCCTCGGTGTGCCGCGCGTCTTCGAGAAGGTCTACAACTCGGCGCGCGCCAAGGCGCAGGCGGACGGCAAGGGCAAGATCTTCGACCAGGCCGCACAGACGGCGATCACTTACAGCCGCGCGCTGGGGACCCCCGAGGGGCCGTCGATCGGTCTCAAGATCAAGCACAAGGTCTTCGACAGGCTCGTCTACAGCAAGCTGCGGGCGGTGCTGGGCGGGCGCGGTGAGTACGCGGTCTCCGGCGGCGCGCCGCTGGGCGAGCGGCTCGGCCACTTCTTCCGCGGGATCGGCTTCACGGTGCTGGAGGGCTACGGCCTCACCGAGTCGTGCGCGGCGACCGCGTTCAATCCGTGGAACCGGCAGAAGATCGGCACGGTCGGTCAGCCGCTGCCCGGCTCGGTGGTGCGGATCGCGGACGACGGCGAGGTGCTGCTGCACGGCGAGCATCTCTTCCAGGGGTACTGGAACAACGAGGCGTCGACCGCGGAGGCGCTGGCCGACGGCTGGTTCCACACGGGCGACATCGGCACCCTGGACGAGGACGGGTACCTCGCGATCACGGGCCGCAAGAAGGAGATCCTGGTCACCGCCGGCGGCAAGAACGTCGCTCCCGCGGTGATCGAGGACCGCATCCGCGCGCACGCGCTGGTCGCGGAGTGCATGGTGGTGGGCGACGGGCGGCCGTTCGTGGGCGCGCTGGTCACCATCGACGAGGAATTCCTGGGGCGTTGGGTCTCGGACCACGGCAAGCCGGCCGGTTCGACGGCGGCCTCGCTGCGCGACGACGCGGATCTGCTCGCGGAGGTCCAGCAGGCGGTGGACGACGGCAATGCTGCCGTCTCCAAGGCGGAATCGGTGCGGAAGTTCAGGATCCTTGGCTCCCCGTTCACTGAAGAGGCGGGACACATCACGCCGTCGCTGAAGCTGAAGCGCAATGTGGTGGCGAAGGACTTCGCCGACGAGATCGAGGCCATATACCGCGGCTGATCAGCCGCTGACAGCCCTTGGCACCCCTGGGGCAGCGGTCAGTCTCTGGGGTCCTCGGCGAGGATCCGGGTCATGTTCCGTTCGGCGGGCGCCGTGACGGTGACGAACGGATTGACCCCGATCGAGCCGGGGACCAGGGCGCCGTCGGTGACGTACAGCCCTCAATACCCTTTGACGCGGCCGTAGTTGTCGGTTGCGCGGCCCAGTACGCAGCCGCCCAGTGGGTGGTAGGTGAAATCGTCGGCGAAGGTCTTGTTGCCGCCGAAGAGGTCGTACCGGTAGATGGTGGCGTTGACCTTGTTGACGCGGTCGAAGAGCGATCTGGCCGCGTTGACGGAGGGCTGGTTCTGCGACCGGGTCCAGTTGAGCTTCGCCGAGTCGGTCGCCCGCGTCGTACGAGAAGCTGCCGCGCTCCGGGTTCTTGGTGATCGCCAGATAGAGGCTGATCCAGTGCTCGAACCCCATCGGCAGCGGCGCTGTCTGGGAGGCGGAGGGCGGCTACGGCGGCGCCGTAGCCGGAACCGATCACGACGGCGGGGGCGTAGTCGGCGGCCGTCGGCTCAATGGCGGCTCCCGAGGAGAGACCAACGCGGGTGAAGCCGAGCGCGGCCGCTGTCTGCAGGGCGGCGACGCCCCAGCAGCTGACGGTACGTCAGATTTGATGTCATGTCCGGAGCATGGGCGGAATCCCACCTTCCGCCCATACTCCCCGCGACTTAGAGCTGACACCCCATCAAAAAGGCTTTATGCAGCTCAGAGAAGTGTCCGAAGTTTCTCGGCCAGCAGGTCCCAGCGCCACTTCTCCTCGACCCACTCCCGGCCGCGCTCCCCCATCCGCTGCCGCAGCCCGGGGTCTTCGAGCAGAGCCACGATCCGCTCGGCCGACTCCCCGGCCGAGCCGCCGCGGACAACCCAGCCGGTCTCTCCGTCGAGCACGGCGTCGGGGGCGCCGCCCGAGTCGCCCGCGACGACCGGCAGACCGGTCGCCGATGCCTCCAGATACACGATTCCGAGGCCCTCGACGTCCAGGCCGCCCCTTCGGGTACGGCAGGGCATCGCGAAGACATCGCCGGCGCCGTAGTGGGCGGGCAGCTCCCCCCAGGGCACGGAACCGGTGAAGCGGACCGACTGCCCGACCCCGGTCTCGTTCGCAAGCTTCCGCAGACCCTTCTCGTACGGACCGCCGCCCACGATCAGCAGCACCGCGTCCGGCACCTTCGCCAGGATCTCGGGCATCGCCAGGATCAGCGTGTCCTGGCCCTTGCGCGGCACCAGCCGCGATACGCACACCACCACCGGCCGGTCGGCGAGCCCCAGGCGCTCCCGGACCGCGTCCCCGCCCGAGCCCGGATGGAAGGTCTTCTCGTCGACGCCGGGCGGCAGTTGAACCATGCGGCCGGCCGCTTCCGGCGTCAGCGCGGCGGCTATGCGCGAGCGCGTGTACTCACCCAAATAGGTGATCGTGTCCGTGCCCTCGCCGATCCGCCGCAGCAGCTGCCGGGACGCGGGCAGCTGCGCCCAGCCCGCCTCATGGCCGTGCGCGGTGGCCACCAGCCGCCGCGCCCCGGCCCGGCGCGGGGGCGGGGGGCGCAGGCCGCGCGGGGGGGGGGGCGCCCCCCCCCCCGCGAGTCGGGCG
>NZ_JBSFMS010000155.1:0-15878 GCF_053599675.1 Streptomyces sp. NPDC000880
CGCAAGATCCCCCAGCCGCACCCGTATCGAGGCGCGCCCCGACGGGCGCGGTCCCCCGCGCGAGGCGCGCCCGGGGAACGACGAAGGGCGCGCCCGATGGCGCGCCCTTGGAGTCTGGTGGGGAACGCTAGCGCGCGCCCGGCTCGGCGGCTCGGCGCGCCATGCGGCGCTCCCGTCGGAGTTCCTCGCGCGCCTGGCGCGCGCCCTGCCTAACCATGTTGAGGAGACGCGACAGCTCCTCGGGGTGGGCCTCGCCGAGGAGGCGGAGCGCCTGGAGCCGCACGTTCGGTTCGCTCGGCATCCGCCCGTTGCGCGCCTCGGCGAACTGGAGCGTGTACCGCAGGAACCGCGCCTCCGACGCCACGCGTGACCGAAGCTGGGCGATGCGCTTGTCGTGCGCCTTACGTCCTTCCTCGCCGACTGCCGGCAGGAATGCTGCGGGCTGCTCGAGCATCCTCTGCGAGAGCGCGGCGGCTCGGGGGGCTACTGCCAGTGACCGGAAGGCGAGTCCCTGGACGCGCCGCGGGATCGGACGGCCGCGGCCGGAGCGGTCGAGGACGAATCCCGTCCACTCCTCCGCGAAGGCCTTGTCGTCCAACTGTGCGAGGTAGTCGGCCTCATCGGCGGCCAGGTCCTCGACGACGTCCTGCAGGGGATGCGTTGCGGCGCGCAGCCGAGCGCGGAACGGGACGGTCCTGGCCTGGTACTGCCTCTTGGTCTCGTTCTCCCCGCGGGGCAGGTAGGTGCGGGTGTCCCGGCCGGCCTTCTCCAGGGCATCCAGAGTCCGCGAGACGAGGAGCGGCGAAGCCAGCGCCGCGCCCTGGGCTGCTTGCGGGGCTCGTCGGTCCTCGTCACCCATGACGTACTGCACGACGGTCTGCGCGAAGGCTTCCGCACTCATCTCGGACAGGCGCTTGATCTCAGCCTCTGCCTGCTGCGCTTCGGCCATACCGGGGGTTCCTCCTGGGGGTTGGGGCTCGTCGCTCTCGAGCCCGTACACGCCGTGTGCCTCACGGCACGAGACGAGGTGGCCATACCGCGCGTGAACTGCTGCGTGTGCCGGATCATCGCAGGAGCAACCACTCCCCGGCCCCGAGTGCTCTACACGCACCCGTTGTCTCGATGCCCCGCCCGGCACCTGACCGAAGTCAGGCCCCTGGTCGAAGGAACACCCGGAAAGGTGAGCTGCAGACCAACCAGGCGAGACATTCTCAACGCAGTCGTCGCGGCACCTTGCGATGCAGCGGTACGGCCACCTCTTTGCGGATGATACCCGCCTGGTTGGTGCCGAACTCTTGCCTCAGGCGCTACTCGGCCTGCTCCGGTGTCTTCGGGCTCGTCACCGCCTCGATCAGCGGGGCGAGCGTACTGGGCTTCCATACGAGGTCGTAGGTGGTCTGGGAGGCAGCCAGGACGGCCAGGATCGTGGTCATGGTCAGCGCGCTGTGCTGGAACTGCTCCCAGCCGCCAGTGCCGGCCACGGTGACCACACCGGCCACCACTGCGACCACCACCGCCACGATCTTCTTCACCTGGGCCGTCCAGGCGGGCCGCTGGACCACTGCGGTGAGCAGCGGCAGGAGCGCGCCCACCTGGGTACCGGCCGTGATGGATTCGAGCGTTGTCGTCATGCTGTCCAGCCCTTCTGCAGGTTGCGTGTCGGGCGGACTGTGCACGGGGCGGAGGGCTTGCGTCGCGCGCTCGGTCAGCTCCCCTGCGGGGCCTCGCCGACGTCGTCGGCGATCTCCCGGGGCGGCGCCGGCGCCGGGCTGTTGTAGAGCTTCACCACCATGTCCCGCAGCTGATGGATGTAGTCGACGGCCGCGGCCTTCCAGCGGCGCCACTGCCGCTGCTCCTCCTGCAGCGTCTCGACCTTGCGCTCAAGGTCGATCTGCCGGGTTTCGAGGGTGGTGACGCGATCCAGGGTCTGAGCGTTCACCGCGCGCTGCTGCTCCAGCAGGCCGGTGAATCCTTCGGTGACCGTTGTCACCGCGGCGATGAAGCTCTGCGACTCAGCGATACTCGCATCGCTGTCATTTTTTCGCTTGGCTTGCCTATGTACTAGCCACGCGCCGCCCAGCACTCCGATCATGCCGAACAGCGGGGTGAGGACAGGCGCCAGCGACAGGAGCCTGTTCACGGGCGCCTCCTCGTCGGTTCCGTCGGTCGGGGTGCGCGGGAGCCGGGGCCGTGAAGCCCGCGGCTCCCCGCAGGGCCGAACGCTGCACCACCGAGGGCGCTTACGTCCTCGCGTGCGGGACCGTCAGGCCCCTCCGGGCACGGGGGTCGTGGGTAGGACGCCGGCGACGACGCCCCACCCCTGACGGATCGCGTCGAGGATCAGGTCGTCGCTCAAGGCGGCGGCGATCGTCGCTGCGTCGGTGGAGCCGACCGCAGCGGCCGCCTGTAGGACGTCGGGCGAGGCCACCATGCCGGGGGTCATCAAAGCCGCCATGTCCTCGCTGGGACTGGCGGCGGAGCGGGCGAGGTTCACTCTCAGCGGGTAACCCGGGGTGTCCGGGCTCTCCATGAACACCTCCCTTGCTATGACGGCGATGCCCATGCGGATGCGAGGCAGTAGAGACGGCTCGCAGGCGAGATCGCACATGGTGGCAAGTGGGAGCGGAAGGGGCATGGCTGGCCTTTCTACTTGGTGTAGGTGACGCGGAGCTGCGGGGGGTAGGTCTCTCCGACACCTCGGGCGGAGCCGTAGTACGTGGAGGACGAGCTGTTGGGGTCGAGGGCGATACCGCGCCAGGTGGTGGAGTCGAACACGGCAGTGATGTCGACCCATTTGCCTTGGTTGCGGGCCCAGGTGACGGACTGAGACTCGGGGTCGCAGGAGAAGGTGCTTGGCCGCGAGGTGTGCTTGTGGGCTTTGATGACAGCCGTTCCGCCCGAGTTCGAGTACCAGTGATCGAAGTACAGGTAGATCTCAGCTTTGGTGATCGTCGCGCCGGACAGGTCGGTGCCGAGAGCTGCGGGGAAGCCCACCAGGGCCGCTTGAATCCCGTTCGTGGAGCTGTAGTAGCCCTGCATCATCTGGTTGCCGTAGTACGAGTTGTAGCCGCTGCGGTTGGCGTAGGAGCCGGACCAGCTCGCCGCGTACGTCTTGGTGTACTTCTGCACGGGTGGTGTGGTGCTGCCACCACCGGTGTTGAACTGGCCGGTATCCGGGATGTAGGGCCCGACGTCCTCGACATAGAAGACGCCCGGATAGGTGGTGCCTCCCAGCAGGTTCACCGTCTGACCGCTGGGCCCCCCTTGGCAGCGGAACGTCGTCAGCAGCCGATGCTGGCCGGCGCCGAAGGGGCGGATTGTCTCCATGCGGACTCTCCGCAGACCGTCTGTGGGCATGGGGTGGATGGCGGACTGGATCTGCGGTGTGGCGATCGTCGGGGTTGCGGCCCCGGCATCCTTCAGTGCCAGCACCAGCTCGCCACCAGCTGCGGACGGGTCGGCGTAGCAGTCGAGGACGACGCGGTACATGCGGCTGGTTTCGGCGGTGAACGACAGCTCCACGAAACCGAAGTCAGTGTTGCTCCCGGTGACGGCGCTGTACTGGTAGTCCACGGCGATGAGCCCACGAGCGGCGTCAGACATCAGAGAGCCGATCGTGTCGCCGCCTACGGTGAATTCTCCCGCGACGGCGAGGTCGCTGAATCCCGCGTTACCGGACTGGTCGATGGTGGCAACGGCCTGCCCGTCATTGGACAAGGTCAGGTAGTTCGGGCGGCCCGTGACGAGACTGACTGCTTCCTCGCCTTCCGCGTCGAACAGGCGCAGTCCGTCCGGCGAGATTTCTGCCCGGCTGCCTCCTCCTGCGGCGGAGGACAGCACGGGGCGGAGCTCGACGTTGTCGAAGGAGACGCTTCCGGTGCCAGTGGGTGACTGGAGGCGGGGCGCGCAGTACGCCGCGGAGGGTGGGGCGGCGTGGATGTACTTCTCACGGCGCCAGGTGTCGTCAGGCTGCGGGCCCGAGTTGGAGATGACGCTGAACGACAGGTGCGCGCCGGCCGAGTCGAGCCATTGCAGGGCCATGATGATGCCACCGGCCCCGACGAAGTCGGTGCTGCCCTTGAAGTCGAATGCGGCCCAGTAGCGCTCGCCGGTAGTGACGGGGAAGCGGTCGTAGATGAAGGTGCGGGTCGCGCTGGGGTCGAGGGCGAAACGCAGGGCGTGCCCCGAGTTGTTGCCGCCGGTCACGATCGTCGCGTCGGTGCGCCCGGACAGCTTCCCCTCGATGTAGCCGGTTTCGAAGGAAGGGTCGGGGATCAGGTTGCCGTTGACGCCGATGCCGAGCTTGTCGGCGGTGATCGTCCCGGCCTTGATGTGGCTGGCCTCGATCGAGCCGGCGAGGATTTTGGTGGCGGTGACCGAGTTGGCCGCGAGCTTGTCCGCGGTGACTGATAGCGCGGCAAGCTTGTCGGCGGTGATCGCGAGCGCCGCGATCTTCTCCGCGGTGACGGCCAGGGCGAAAAGCTTGTCCGTGGTGATGGCCCCGGCGAGGATCTTCGGCGCGGTGATTGCCCCATCAGCGATCTGCACCCCGGGGACGACGGGCCGCACCGCGGCGTTGTCGAACCAGACATCGCCAGCGGTCACCAGCGCGCCCTGCACACGGATGGCGGCTCGAACCGTCCCGGCTGGCGCCGTGGTGGTGGCGGACAGCCTCGTCCATGCCTCGCGCACAGGTGTGCTGGTGCCGACGACGCCGTAGCCGAGGATCGCCCCTGCGGCGTCCTCCCAGCGGGCATGAATGTTGATGGATGATCCGGCCCAGTCCGCGGACAGGTAGTAGTCCACAGCGAGGTAGAGCTGATCGCCGGCAAGCATCGGGAGCAGGGTGAGCCCTACGTCGCGGTAGGCCGCGGTCGCCGAGCGTGAGTCCAACTTCAGTGAGGCGGCGGACCCGTTACCGAAAGTCTTGTCCTGCGTCGCGTACGACAGGCCCACGATGAGCGCAGCGGTGACGGCACCCTCAAAGCTGGGGTCGGGCAGGATGTTCGCGCTGCCGACGATGGTCAGCTTCTCGGCGGTGATGGCGCCCGCCGCGACGGCCGCCGCGGTGACTGATCCTGCTGCCAGTTCGGCTGCGGTGACGGAGTTGACCTGGAGCTCCCGCGCGCTGATCGCGTCCGCAGCCACCTTCCCGGCGGTGACAGCGTCGGTCGCGAGCGCCGCGGTGGTCACCGAGCCCGCGACGAGGTTCGTCGCATCAACGACGCCCGTCTTCAGGGCCTCGATGGTGAAGGCGTCGACCTGCATGACCGCGGGCGAGCCGATGACACCGCTGCTGGAGTAGTTGAGCCACAGGTACGGCGCGATGAACCGCACCGACTCGTGGACGAGGCCGGCCGCCCGCGGGTCGAAGTTCGGCCCTGCGGAGCCCGAAGCGCCGGGCGCCGCACGGTCCTTGAGGTAGCCGACGATGGTCACCCAGCCGTCGGCGGTGGCGATCGTCTTGCCGGAGGCGCCCACGTAGTAATGCCCGCTCGGGGAGTCCGCTCCCGTCCGGTTGACGAGCGTGGTCTCGTCGGCGCCGAGACCGAGTACGCCGACAAACACCTGGTCGGGGCCCGTAGCCATCTGCGCGGTGGCCCGGATGCGGGCGCTGACCCGGTACAACACTCCGGGCTCGTACGGGATGAGGGTCGTTCCCCGCAGACGGATGTAGCCCTTGGCTTCGCCGACGTTCTGGCCTGTCGGGGCATCCGCCACACCGGTGAGGTGGTCCCAGGTGGCGCCGGTTCCCTGAGCGCTGATCTGCCAGGCGGCCGGGTCGCCCATCGTGTCGACGTACCGCTGTACCGCGGAGTCGGAGAGGGCGCCGCCCAGCGCGTTGATGGTGACTGCGCCATTGGCGAGCTTGCCAACCTTGACGGCGTTGTCGGCCAGTTTCTCCGTCAGCACCGCCCCGTCGGCGAGAGCAATGCTGTTGACCGCGCCGAGGGCGATCTTCGCCTGTGTGACAGCCTCCGCCGCGAGCTTGGTCTCGCTGATGATGCCGTCGATCAGGTCCTGCGGAACCGCCTGCCGCGGGGTTCCCTGGGTTGCGATCGAGGCCGGGCCGGTGACCGCCGCGGTGTTCGCCCCGACGAGGCGCACCCACACCGGGGTGTAGCCCTCGATCGCGATCGTGACCATGCCGCCGAGCGGGGCGGTGATCGTGGCAACGAGAGTCGACAGGTCGGGGGTGAAGTCGGCGGCCGGCCCGACGTGGACCTGGACGAGAGAGAAGTCCGTGGGGCTGGTGTACGAGTCGTCCCACAGGCCGTCCCAGCCGACGAGGAGCCCGGCGAGGACCGGCTCGACGGTGGGCGGGCTCGGCGTCGGGGGTGGAGTCGTGTTGACCGGGACCAGGGCCACGCCACCGTCCGGCTGGACACCCACCGAGCCCTTGAGGGTGCCCTCGTCGTCGTAAATGTCGAGCGAGCCGCCCTCGATGGACGTGTACCGGGCTTGTGTGGACCGCTCCAGCGCTTGCAGGCGCCGGTCGTAGTCCGCCAGGAGCTCCGCCCAGCGGCGGGCCTCACGCTGGTCGTCGAGGAATGTCGCCATGGGCGCGGATGATCCGCAGCCTCACGGCTAACGTCGCGCGCTGCTCAGTAAACGAAGCTGTCGGAACGCCTGAGGGTCAGGGTGCAGGTGCCGTCTGCGCTGATCTCGTCGGACACGATGCGGTGCCACACGTCAACGTCCCCGACCCAAGGCACATGGACCTGAACGCGGATGTCGTCGCCGAGCTGCCAGGAGCCGAAGCGGGCATTGGGGTGGTCGATGATCTGGATGGACGGAATCTGAAGGGCGGAGGTCCGCCCGTTGAGTTCCTGCACCCCACGGGTCGTCAGGGCCTTGGCAGAGGAGAGGGTCTTGTCGGTGACTGTGGCCACCCGGCGCAGCCGCCCGGCCTCGTAGCGGTGGGTCTGCGCACGGGCCATCGCCCTGCCCTCGCCCTTGCCGAGGACGATGATCTCGTTGGCGTAGTCGTCGCCCAGTCCCTCCGGCTTGGCCAGCGCGATCAGGTTCTCGCCGTCGGCGAAGCGCAAATCGTCGCGCTTGCGTCCGAGCCGTGGCCGGCCGAGCCGGATCCGGTGATCGACAGCGTTGGTATTGCCCACCCAGGCGTGGGTCTCCACCCAGTCGAACGGGATGGTTTGGGCGAGCGTGTCCAGCGTCTGGCCGCAGTCCGGGTTGTCCCACCAGGCCAGCTCCCACGGGTCACTGCCGTCCGCGGCACCGAGGAGTTCCCCGAGATTGTGGGTGTCGATCGTCATGCCGATGTTGCCGTACGGCCGGGACTGCACGTGGTTCCAGATGTTGCGGAACGCGACATAGGCGTCGAAGCGCGTCCCCCCGTACGGCTTCGGTGGCGGGGGCACCTTCCGCTTCGGATTGCTGAAGTCGATGTATCCGTCGTGGTTCTTGTCTTTGCCCGCGTACGGGTCCTTGGGGGTGATGAGCGGCCCGGAAAGCATGTGTGACTCGTACGGGATGCCGTGTGGGTAGCAGGAGAAGCCCTCGCAGATGATCGAGGCCTTCGGCCCGTCGTACGAGGTCTTGGTGACGATGCCGCCCCACCGGAGGTAGCCATCAATCTCCAGATAAATCTTGGTGCCCCACTCCTCAATCACCGGCTGGCCGTCAGGCCCGAGCAGGCGGGCATACTCCGGCTCAATGGTCCCGTTCATGGAGCCGGGCCCGGACAAGTCCCGCTTAGGGTTCGACGACAGCGCGAGTGGCACTTCCCAGTCGAGGATCTCCTCGGGAAGTGCCCGCGCCGCGATGAACCGCCAGCCTTCCGGCATCAGATCGCGTCCTCGCGGGCGGACTCCACGAACTCCACGTCGTAGAACATCGTCGAGCCTGCGTCGGCCAGCAGCACACCGGTGTAGGAGGGGTTCCCGCTGCCCTCGAGCACCGCGTCCTGGACAGTGCCACGCATTGAGGCCGGGATCGCGATGAGACCGCCGCCGATGAACGTGTGGCGCTGCGGGGTGCCTTCCCAGTCGCAGTCGAAGTTCGTCAGCAGTGTGGTGAGGGAGCCGAGCCGGGCCCTCAGGTAGCCGTATGAGTCCTTGGCGTTCTTCTGGGCCAGGCCTGCCCAGTGGGCGATGATCGTGGCGCTCGTCGCCCACTCCGGGACCTCGATCGGCCAACGGCACCCGTTGGGGAACTCCTCCCAACTGGGTTGCTTGACGTCGCCGACCGAGTCGCCGCCGATCCGCGCACCGTGCATGTAGCGAACGACCCGCCGACGTCGTGGGTTCGACATCTCCCGCAAGTCTTTGATCATGCTCTGGGTGATCGACGAGGTGTTCGGGCCAATGTCGATCCGTGCCAGCGTGATCGCCGAGTCCGATGGGCGGACCTGCCGGACGCTGGTCGTCGTGGCAGGCACTCCGGAGATCACCCGCGTGAAGATGTACGGCCCCACCTTGGCATCCGACGGGTTGGGCCATGTCTCACCGTAGCTGTAGGGGTTCTCGATCCTGGCGACCACCAGGTCCGATCGTGCAGCTACCCCGGTCCCCGGGATGGCCACCTGTTCGGTGACCGGCAAGCGGGCCGCGTATGCCTGGTACTGCCCGCCAGAGGCGCGGTTGAGGATCGCGCATGCCCCAGGTGTTATGTCGACGGCGGCCGCCGGCGCCGTGAGCGCTTTCACTTGAAGGTCGGCAGCTCCGATGGTGCCCTCGGCCCCGGCGAAGGCTGCGTACGCCAGAAGCCTGGCCACCTCCGAGGAGTGCTCGGCGCCGCCTTCGGTGAACCACGGCACGGAATCCCACATCGTTCTCTACCTCCGCTGATCGACTTCGTCAGCGGCGGACTGTCCCCTCAGGGAGCACCTTGCGTCGCGTCCTGCCCAATCGCGGCCGCGCACGGGCCCGTTGCGGTTACAGGTAGGCGAAAGCGTCCCGCCAGGCCACGGTCATGTACGAAAGCCCGCTGGAGTCCGAACCGCGGAGAACGAAATCCTGACGGCCCACTGGCAGACGCAGGCCTTCGAGGAGAGGTGAGGAACGGTACAACGTCCCCGCCACGTTGCCGCTGCCGTTGCGGAGCACCGTGCGCACCCAAGGCCGCGGGTCAATCGTGACCCGCTCGCCCTGACCGAGCGAGAGATTCAAACTCACTTTCCACCGGCTGACGACCTCGCAGACCGGTTGGGAGATTGGGCCGTAGATCGTGATGACCGGCCACGTAGGTTTCGTGCCTCCGATCATCACCTCGCCGGGCACCTTGCTCGCACCTGTACCCGTCATCGTCAGCGGCGTCGTCAGGGGGCCCACCAGCCCGCGGTGCGGGGCGGGAATCAGGTCTACGCGGATACTCTGCTCGACGTCGTCGTACGCGGTGTCGTCCACGCACGCGAAGTTGGCGACAACCGGGGTGTAACCCTGCCTCGTGAGCTTTGAGCCGGTCGGGGCGCACTTCCGTGGGCGCCCGTAGAACCGGCGGGCCCGGCCTCCTTGGATGGTGCGGAGGACGGCCGGAGTGCCGAAGCGGCGTCGGACCGCTTCCGCATCCCACGCCTGCACCATTGTGGAGACCGCCCCAAGGTTCGCACCGTGCCGGCCAAGACCGGTAGCCGCGTCATCGACCGTGTCCACGCCGACCTCGAAGGTGACAGTGGCTGCGGAGTGCCAGTCCTGGCCGAGCCGAATGCCGTCCTCTCGAGGCAACGGTACGTCCCCGGTATCTGGATCGCCGTAGGTGATCTCATAGGGCTCCAGCAGGTCGTAGCCGCTGCGGAATGACCCAAAGGTGAAGTCCGCGCCGGGGTGGATGCCGTTAGCCCCGTACTGGAGATTCCACTCACCCTCAGCCAGTGGCATGTGCGCCTCCTCGGCGAATGCGACGCAACTCGAACAGGGCGTCGCTCAGGGCCGCGCCCGGGGTCATCGGTGCGCCGGTCATGGTCAGGTTGAGGTCGCCGCCGACGAGTGCCGCGGAGGCCTGCGCGGTGGCGGGCCGTGTAGTGCCCTGGGCGCGGCTGCCGGCGTACGTGGAGACGGCGCCCTGGGCGAACTGGCGGAGCGCACCGTCCGCGAAGTACACGACGCGGCCGCCGAACATCTCGGCAACACGGTCGAGGATCGCCTCGGAGCGCTGCCGCTTGGACTTGGACAGCGGGATGTATGCCTCCCCGCCGGTCTCGGGCTCCGCCCACAGCCGCCACTCACCAGGCCGGGCTATCTGGGCGATGTGGTTCTCGGCGCCGTTGGCGAAGGCCCGGACACGGTTCCGCGCCTTGCGGATACCACCCTGGGCGTACTGGACGATTCCGCCGTTGGCCTGCGGACTGGTCTCCACGTACGGCTTGCCTACGGTCGAGTACTTGATGGTGACGTTGACGACCTTGCCCGTCAGGCCATTGATCTTGCTCTGGATCGCCGCGACCTGGTCGATCGGAGTCTTATTGGGAGCCGTGATCCGGACAGTCTTGCCGCTCTTGCCGTCCACGTTCTGGATCTTGTATCCGAGGTCCTTGAGTGCCGTCTGCGCCGTCTGTGTCGGCGCCTTCACCTCGATGGACTTGCCCTTCATCGTGGCGACCTTGTCGCGCACGGCCTCCAGTTCGCCGGTGGCCTGCTTCACGATCGCGTTGACCGTGACGTTCTTCTTGTTCGGCGCGTTCGCGATGTCCTGAGCCAGGGCGCCAATGTTGGCGCGGGCCGCCCCGGTGGGCGCGGTGACGTTCACATCCTTCGTTCCAGGGATGCGCAGCACCTGGAACCCGAGAGCCTGCAACTGGCTGCTCGCCTCAGCGGTCGGCGCCGTGATGCGGATTGACTTGCCTTTGCCGAGTGCCTCGAGCTTGCCGCGCAGGCTCAGGAACTCGGCGGTTGCTTCGGGGATGCCCTGCGTGGTCATGAGGGTGGTGATGGTGTCCGGGATGAACCCCATCTGGTCGGCGAGCGCCTTCGCCTGAGCCTCGGGGATGTTCAGGTCCATGGCGAGCTGGATCGCCTTGGCGCGTGCCCCGTCCATGGCGGCCTGGCTCTTGTCCATGGCCTCCGACACGGGCATGAGGCCCTGCTCGGCGGCCTCCTGTGCGCTGGTGGCGACGCTGAGCATGGAGTCGCGCAGCTGGGTGAGCTGGCTGTTGAGGGTCTGGCCGTTGCGGGTGGAGGTGTTCACCAAGCCGTCGCTGCCGACGAGGGCCTTGCCCCAACCCTCGGTTCGGTCGATCGTCCCCTTCATCGTGTCGTCGATCTGCAGCATCACCGAGTTGAGCTGAGTGGTGGCGTCGTGGAACGACTGGGTGTTGCCGTTCAGCGCATCCAGTGCCCTCTTGAGGGCGTTAGTCCGCTCGTCGGCCGCCTTTGTCTTGTCGCTGAACCCCTGGAGAGCGGAGCTGAGCCGGTCGTACGACGTGGCGCCGACGCCGCCCGCCCCGTTGATGGCGTCGCCAAGCTCCTTCTGCTTCTTGCGTGTCTTGTCCAGTTCACCGTTGACTTGGCCCAGCGCATCAGCAGCATCCTTGTACTTCTGGCCCTGCGGGCTGTAGTCGAGGACGAAGACATCGCGCCCCTTCTCGACGTACTCCTTGTTGGCGTCCGCGAGATCCAGCAGCTTCTTCTGAAGGTCACCGATGGTGCCGCCCTGCTCCAGGTACGCGTTGGTGACTTCGCCCAGTTTCACGCCGGCGTCGCCCAAGACGTCGACGAGCTTGCTCTTTCCGTCGGACAGCTTCGTGTCCTGCAGGAGCTGCGCTGCCTGCGCCCTGACATTCGCGTCGATGACACCGTTCGACGCGGCCAGGGCCTGTGCCAGGGAATTGATGCGCTCCTCGTGTGCCTGCGCCGCCCGCGCTGCGGCCTCCTGCTTGCTGACCAAGAGGCCCAGCCCAATGGTCAGTCCAGCGAGTGCGATACCCAGCGGGCCGCCGAGTGCCGACACCATTCCGCCCATCGCGGTCGACGCCACTCGGTTCGCGGCTCCGAGCCCGCGCATGGCGCCGGTGAGTCGGTTGCCGTCGGTGGCAGCGTTCCGGTAGGCGAGTCCCATCCGCTGCCATGTGGTGATCTGCGGGCCCATCACGCCGGGGCCCAAGGTTCCGCGCATTGTGGTGCCGAGGGTGGTGAAGGACGTGCCCGCGGTGCGTACGGAGGTCCCGAGGTTGCGCAGCATGGAGGCGACGCCGCTGATGACCTTGAGGGCCAGCAGCGTTCCCAAGAACACAGCCAGGGCGGTGTTCGCTCCCGGAATCACACCCATGATCGTGTTGAATGCTTGCAACAGCCCATTGAAGGTCATGAGCAGCACGCCGAGCCCGGTTCCGGCGGCGGAGACGTTCCCGATGGCGGTGGCGATGTTGGAGATGACGCTGATCACCGCCGGGCCGACGCTCTGGCCGAGAGCGTTGAAGAACGTGCCCAAGGCGGGCATCAGCTCAGTCCGGATCTGCCGAACCAGGTCGGTGATTCCGCCGTCTTTCATGGACCGGCCTAGCCCCCGCATGAGGTCCCCGAAAAGCAGGTTGACCTCGTGGAACGCTGGCGCTGCGTCACTGAAAAACTGCTTCATGGCCTTCTGGCCAGCGCCCGAGTTCGCCCAGCGCTCAAAGCGCGTCATGCTTCCCTCGAGGCCGTCGAGGAGCGCGTTGCCGGTGTCCATGGCCGCGCGCCCGACGCCGCCCAGGCCCTTGATGAGGCTGCCGGTCGTCCGGCCGAGCTGGGCCGCCTTGTCCGCGGCGTGGTCGAGGAACCGGGCCAGGGAGCCGGTTTCCCGGCCGGCCGAAGCGGATGCGCGGACCCACTGTGTGAACTTCTCGCCCGCTGCGCCTACCCGCTCGACGAACGGGCCGCTGGCGACCAGGTAGTCCAGGGTGGCGCGGCCGAGGTTGCCGAGGCCGCCCGTGATGTTGCCGATGACGCGGCTGTTCGTCCCGGCGATGGTCTTGAAGTCCTTGCGGAAGACGCCGGACTGCATGAACTTCGCGCCGCGCTCAGCGAGCGAACCCATCTGGTCGGCACTGTCGCCCAGCGAGTCCTTGAGGAGCGGGAGGACCGCGTTCGACAACGGCTTGATGTCGTCGGCGATCTTCGAGAAGAAGCGTTCCTGTACGGACTGCTTCATCTTGGACCAGGCCCCGGACAGCTCCACGACCGTTTTGACCGACTCGCGGGCCGACGTCGACAGCTTCTTGAGCGACTCGTCGAGCTTCTGCTGCTGCGCTTCGGTCAGCTTCCCGCCGGCAGCGAGCTGCGCCTGTGCCTTCAAGGACTCCTTGATGGCATCGCCGAATCCTGAGAACGCGACCTTGGTGCCGATCGCCGCGGTGCCCGCCGCGGCGATCAACCCCGGTATGGCGCCCAGGACACCGACGGCGGGCGCGGCGGCCGAGACGAGGGCGGTCAGACCGGCCGCGTACTGCCCGATGAGGGCGACGGCAGGCTGAGCCAGGGAGACCAGGGCACCGATTCCGAGCATCCGCATCGAGCCGCGCCCTCGGGGCAGTGACATCTGCACCGGAACATTGATGGGGTTGCGGTCAGCTTCCCCCTGCGCGCCGCCGATGAGGGTCTGCAGCCGTCCGAGGAGCCCGCCGCCGGGCACCCCGTTGCCGTTGCCGTCGCCGTCCGGCCGGACGGGCAGGTTCAGGTTGGTAGCGGCGACACGACGCGCAACCCCGTCCAGCTCTGCGCGGAGACTGTCCTCGTCAATCTTGACGCGGATGGTCGCGGTGACGCCTCGGGACGCTTTCTCGACGGCCTTCTCAAGGCTCTTGCGCAGGCCCTTGTCGTCGACGTTGACCTTCACCTTGACGGCCAGGCCTTCGGCTGCCGCCTCGACACGCGTGCGCAGCTCCCGGGCGAACCCCGCTAGGTCGGCGACGACCGGCACGTCGAGGCGGCCGGCCTGCAGGCCCTCAGCCACTACGGACCATTCCTCTCTGCATGGCGGCCATGAGCATCTGCCGGTGACCGGTCATCTGCGGGGCCTCGCGCTCCGGAGCGGCCTGCGCCGGCTGGTGCGGCCTTGGGGAGCCGCGCCGCTTCACCGCGCGGGTGACGGAGCTGTACGGGCGGGGGACGGTCTTCGGCTCCTGGCGGCGTTTCTCGGCCGCGAGGATGCTGACCTCTTCGACGATCTGCGCCAGCAGCTCCGTGGACGTTGTCCAGCCGTTGCTGGCCGCGGAGTTGACGCGGGAGTCTTCGGGCAGGCCGTCGATGAACGAGATCAGCCGCCTCAGCCCGATGAAGCCGGGCTGCCCGGGTCGGAGCCAGACGCGGCGGGCGTCGAGTCCGTGGTGGTATCGGGAGAGGTCGGACTCGACGTCGCGGAATCGCTCGCGGAGGAGTCGGCCGACCTGAAAAGCTTTCCCAGCTCAACTCCGTAGACCCGGGAGAGGCCGATCGTCAGGCGCACGTAGTCGGTGATGAACGGCCGCTTCTCGAGGAAGGCCTCGTACTGCTCCTCGCCGAGGAGGATCGCGTACGTCTCCTTCACCGCGGCGAGGAACTGGCGGGGCAACTTCGGGCGGCGGAACAGAGCTACGACGACCTCGCCGACGCCGGCGTCGCCGTCGGCCGACTCGAGGACTTCGCCAAGGAGGCCGACCAGGTCCAGCTCGTCGGACAGGATCGGGTCAAGGGCGTCGGCTGGGAGTTCGGCGGGGAACATGAACTGCTCTTCGCAGAACTTGATCGGGATGCCGTGGGGGTACTGGACCTCGCGCCGCTCGGCGTCAAGGTCGATGAAGTAGGAAGACATGGAGGGCCTGGCCTCTCGTGTGCGGGGCTGAGTCGCGGGGTGCGGCAGCGCGCGGACACTGGCAGGCCGTTGGGCCTTGCGTCGCGCGCTGCCGCGAGAGGTCACGCCGCGGGGGCAAACGCCGGGTCGTCAGTCATGCAGTACCAGGCGTCGACGTCGTCGCCGCCCTGGACCGCGAGCCTGAGCGGGAGGACCGATTCCTTGGTCTTCGCAAGGTCCTTGGCGACGCCCTCCATCTGCATCGCGCGCGGGATGATGTAGCGGTAGTGCTTTCCGCCGTCGATGACCTCGACGAGGGCCGCGATCTCCGTACGGGATCCGATGCGCGGCGGAGTGAACTTGTAGTGCGTCGCGGCCGGCGGCCCCGTCACGGTGATGGGCGTGATGGTGCCGCCGCCGTACACCGCCTGGAAGTTCTCGCCGGACCACTGCTGCAGATCGACCTCGATAGTCGCCGCGTCCTGAGTCTGGAAGGTGCGGGTCGGGTACGAGGACTGCGCAGAGCGCACCTGCTCGAAGGCAGGCTCAGTGTTGAACTTGAGGCTGTCCTCAGTCGTCAGACCAACTGGGCGCCACGCGGCGGGCATGGCCGCAATCGCGTCGGCGGGGGCCGCCGTGCCGACCACTGCTAGCCACACGCGGGTGACGGAAGGAACGACGATCTCATTGTTGTTGGCGGTCTCGCCTGCCATAGCGGGGTACTCCCTGGTGTCCGGGGCTCTGGGCCTGGACACCTTGGAGAGGCCACCCCGTTAACGTCGCGTGCTCACGGGTGCAGGGTCACCAACAGGTTCATCAGCCATCGGGGTTGGCCGTCGATGAGCGGTGACCACACCAGGAGCCCGGAGGGGCGGATGCCGGAGATGACCGGCCGGCCCGGGATGTGGGGCTCCTCAACGAACTCCGTCGCGGCCGTGGCGCACCGCAGGAGGATGCGCCGCAGCTCGGCCTGGCCCGGCCAGCCGCCCGGGTCGCCGTACGCCTTGAGCGTCACCTCTGGGCTGGTCGCCCACCTCAGGTCCCGCAGGTCTCCGCCGGGCCCGTGAGTGACACGGAGGTGAGGCCACGGCCCCTCGGCGATCCCGGACACGCGGCCGGGACCGCCGAGGGCTTCGGCGGCCGTGGGGGGTTGCGGGTGCCAGGCGAGAACCTCG
>NZ_JBSFMS010000156.1:0-15842 GCF_053599675.1 Streptomyces sp. NPDC000880
CGGGACCCCGCCAAGTGGTGAGGCCGTACGACCGGGATCAGCCCAGCCGGGACACGTCCCGCACCGCGCCCTTGTCGGCGCTCGTCGCCATCGCCACATGACGTACGCCGTTCTCCTCGTCCCAGGAGGAGAACGGCACCGTCCTGATTTCCGTCAGGGATCAGCCGACGCGTTCGATCCGCGCCTTGCGGATCAGGAACTTGCCGGGCTCGCGGACCTGCTCGAAGGCCGCGTTGTTCAGCAGAGCGCAGCTGCCGGAGACAGAGGTGACCTTGACGGTCGTGGACTTGCTGTTGTCGAGGTTGGTGACCTTGAGGGTGGTACCGACCGGGAACTGGTTACTGGAGGCGGCGGGCGCGCCGCCCTCGCCGGACAGGGTCACCGTCGAGCCCGCGCAGACGACCTCGCCGCCGGCGCCCTGGTCGCCGCCTTGACCGCCCTGGTCATCGGCCGGCGGCTGCTCTTCGGCGGGCGGCTGTTCCTCCGCGGGCGGCTGCTCCTCAGCCGGGGGCTGCTCCTCGACAGGAGGCTGCTCGGCGGAGGGAGTGGCCTCGCCCCCACCCCCTCCGACTTCGCACCCGGAAGCCGCCTGCTTCCGCTTGATCTCCTCGATGACAGCCTGCCGGTTGGCGATCCGCGCCTCGGACTGCGCATCCGGATTCGCACGCTGGCCGGCGATGAACTTATCGTTGTTCTGCAGGGCGGTGACCAGTCCGTCGCAGGCCACCGACGCCTGGCTGGTGCCGGTCATCGCCACTGCCGTACCGCCGATCGCGACGGCGGCGCCGACGAGCAGAGCGATCTTCTTCTTCCGGCTGAGGGTCTTCTTGCGGGACACGTGGGACTCCTGTCGGGTCGGTTCCGTGTGCCGTTACGTACGAGTAGAAATCCCGGCTTTCTCAGCCGCCCCATCCACAACGTCATTAACTTTTCTTAAGGCAGCGCGCGGCAGAGCGCGTCCAGCGCCCCGCCATAGGTGTGCTCGGGCGGCGTCGCGTACCGACGACCAGCCCGTCGCGTCCGTCCGCCGGGAAGGCAGCGTGGCGGTAGTCGGCCGGCCCCTCCACCGCCGGCCCCTGCCGGGCCGCAGCCTGCACCACGGCACGCTCGGTCCCGGCGGGAGTTGGAACACGGCGGTCCCGGGCACGGATGAGCGGTGACCTCGCAGGAGCCGGTCCCGGAGCTGAGCCCAGGCCGTGGGCTCGGTACGGCGCTCCGGGGCCTGCGAACTTCTGACGGACCGCCGGCTGGTACGCCGTACCGCTGTGACGTCCTAGGACCGCCCGAGCGCTTCCCGTACGGCCTCATCCGTACGCGCCACGACAGCCGTACCGTCGTCAGCCGTGATGATCGGCCGCTGAATCAGCTTCGGATGCTGTGCGAGGGCGGCCACCCACCGATCCCGCGAACCCTCGTCCCGCGCCCACTCCTTGAGCCCGAGCTCCTTCGCCACGGCTTCCTGCGTCCGCGCGATGTCCCACGGCTCCAGCCCGAGCCGCCCGAGGACGGCCCGGATCTCGTCCGCGCTGGGCACGTCATCGAGGTAGCGCCGGACGGTGTACGCGGCGCCCTCCTCGTCGAGCAGATCAATGGCGCTGCGGCACTTGGAACAGGCGGGGTTGATCCAGATCTCCATGCCGTCACCGTACCGCTCACGCGCCCCTCAAACCCCGTCTGGCCAGGGGTGATTGTCAGTGGTGGCCGGTAGAATGAACAGTAGTTCGGGATGGTCCCGCCACCGCGCCAGGAGGTTGCCGATGGCCGTTGCCACACTCATGACGAAGCCCGTGTACCAGCCGCTGAGGAAGACGCCGCTCCCGGCCGGACAGCCGCGCGAGTGGTACGTCTCCCACAACCGCCGACTGAAGGCCATGCGCCTGGCGATCGCCCTGCTCGACTCGGGCGTCTACCACCCGGCGACGGCCGACAACCGGAAGATACGAGCGACAGCGGAGAGCGTCGGGATCCACCCGCCGTCGGACACGACGTGCCGGATGGTGCGGGCACTGATCCGTTACGGCCGCTGAGCGCCACGTTCCGCCGCCGCCACCTCAAGTGACGGCGGCGGGACGCATGTCCGCCTGCCGCACGTGCAGCGTGCCCGCGAGTCCCCCGCGTCAGCATTGTCCTGACCCCGGGTGGTCATCGGCCTGTTGGCAGCGGGGCCGAATGCTCCTTGGTAACAAGCTGAGGGGCCCTGGTAACAACCCGCGCGCCTCAGGGCACGGTTGGTGAGAAATAGGGCATTCTGACCCCATTCGCTTCAAGCCGCCCCGGGGGGCAGACATGTCGCACCCGCACCGCACGTTCCGTACCCTTCGCAGATTCCTCGTCCTCTCGGCCGTCGGCGTGCTGAGCGCCGGCACCGCGCTCGCCTCCACCCCGTCCGCCGCTGCCGAACCGGCAACGGAGGTCGCCTATCCCGCGGGAGCGAGCGCAACCCGCTACTCCGGACTCGCCTTCGACACCTGTACGGCGCCCCCGCTGACGGCGATCCAGGCGTGGAGCGCTTCCCCGTACCGCGCCGTGGGTGTGTACATCGGCGGCGTCAACCGCACCTGCGCCCAGCCGCAACTGACCGCGTCGTGGGTCACGTCCGTGTCGGCGCTGAAGTGGCGTCTGCTGCCCATCTACAAGGGCCTGCAACCGCCCTGCGGCGGCAAGCCCACCGACGCCAAGATCAGCTCCGTCGCGGCGACCGCCAGGTCCCAGGGCACGGCGGCGGCCACCGACGCCATCGCCAAGGCCGAGGCGCTCGGCATGCAGCCCGGCAGCGCCTTCTACAACGACATCGAGAACTACGTCCAGACGGATACCACTTGCCAGGCCGCAGTGCTGTCGTACGTCTCCGCCTGGACGAAAGAGCTGCACCGGCTCGGCTATGTCTCGGGCGTCTACATGAACCTCAACCTCGGGGCGAAGCAGCTCTCCGACGTTTACACGTCCACCGCCTATGCCCGTCCCGACGCGCTGTGGATCGCCCGCTACGACGGAGTCGACTCCCTGAAGGGCTGGACCAACATCGCCGACGCCAAATGGGCCTCCCACCAGCGGGCCAAGCAGTTCAAGGGCGACCACAACGAGACCTACGGCGGCGTCACCATCAACATCGACACCAACCGGCTCGACACTCCGGTCGCCACCGTGGCCCACACGTACACGGCGACGAGCTCCATCACACTCAACGCCCGCACCGGTCCCTCGACGGGCTACCCCGTCGCCAAGTCGTACGCGCCCGGGTCCTCCCTCAAGGTGGTGTGCCAGGCGCCCGGTTCCACCGTCGGCAGCACCCGCGTGTGGGACAAGCTCTCCGACGGCACCTACGTCACCGACTACTACGTGAGCACCCCGTCCAAGGCCACCTACAGCGCCCCGCTGCCGCGCTGCACGTACCCGTACCAGGCCACCGCCCCCGGCGGTCTCACCGAGCGCAGCGGCCCCGGCACCTCGTACGCCACCGCAGGGACGTCACCCAACGGGTCCCTTGCATGGGTGTACTGCCAGCGGGCCGGCTCGGCGGTCGGCACCACCAAGATCTGGGACAGGATGGACAACGGCCGCTATGTCTCGGACTACTACGTGGCCACCCCCAGCAACACGACCTACAGCAAGCCGGCTCCACGCTGCTGACGGACGCAGGTCCGGTGTCGCGCCCGGCGGCGATCAAACAGGCCGCCGGGCTCGCCCCGCCCACGTCGGCAGGGCCGGCGACCTGCCCTGGCCGGGCGGCGTACCGGCGCGATGCTCATCCGCGCCGCGGTGTGAGGGCGTTCAGATCCGGGCGCTGAGGCGCGCCTTCGCGGCCGGCCATTCCTCGGCGAGGATCGAGAAGTAGACGCTGTCCCGCCAAGTGCCGTCCGGCCGCTGCTTGTGGCGGCGCAGTACGCCTTCCCGCTGCGCCCCCAGGCGGGCGATTGCGGCCTGAGACCTCTCGTTCATGTGGTCGGTCTTCAACTGCACGCGGCCCATGCCCAGTTCCTCGAAGGCGTGGCCCAGCAACAGCAGCTTCGTCTCGGTGTTGACCGCTGTGCGCCAGGACGCGCGGCCGTACCAGGTCCAGCCGATCTCCAGCCGCTCGCTCTCCGTATCGATGTCCATGTACGTCGTCCAGCCGACGGCCTGGCCGGTCGGGCGATGAATCACGGCGAACGGTACGTACTTGCCCCGCTCGGCGGCGGCAAGCAGCTCACGGAGCTTGAACCCGAGTTCCTCCTGCGTGCGCGGCGTCGGTCCGCCCTGCCAGCGCCACACCTCGTCGTCCCCGCCGCCCGCGGCGAAGAGGTCTCCGAGATGATCCGTCGTCAAGGGTTCGAGACGCACGTGATGGCCGGTCAGCGTCAGGGGAAGCGGTGTCTTGGCAGGCATGGCTCGAAGGGTAGCTTCGTTCTGCACTAGCTTCAATTGAGTTCTGCACTAGCGCAAAACAGGAAACCTGCAGAGGCCGTGCTGTGCGGCTAGGGTGCCCAACTGTCCTGACAGACGAAGGGATCACAGTGGCTCAGCCGGAGACCGACGACCGTCGCCAAGCCCTCACGCCCGCGCTCGAATCAATGACCCTCCTCGTCGCGGCCGTCATCGTCCACGACGAGGAGGCCAACCGCGTGGTCCTCCTCCAGCGCGGCCCGAGCAACAAATTCGCCCCGGGCATGTGGGACCTTCCGGTCGGCAAGAGCGACCCGGGCGAGCCGATCACCGAAGCCGCGGTTCGCGAACTCCACGAGGAGACCGGTCTGATCGTCAAGTCCGACGCCCTGCGAGTAGCGCACATCATCCATGGCGCCTGGGGCGTCGAAGCGCCCAACGGATTCCTCACCGTCGTCTTCGCCACCCGGGAGTGGGCCGGGGAGCCGGAGAACCTCGAACCCGGGAAGCACGCCCAGGTCTGCTGGGCCGATGCGACAGCCCTGCCGGCGGACTTCGTACCCACGTCGGCCACAGCTCTGCGCCGGTACCTGGCCGGTGGTCCAGAGGTGACCCTGAACGGCTGGGCAACGTGACGACTCGGGCCCGGTCCGGGCCTCCTTGCGGCTCGAGTGTGCCGCGTGCACACAGTGTGACGTGTCACAGACAACTCGGAGCAGCTATGGGAGTTTCAACTCCGTTGCCCCCCAGTTGAGTTGATGATGAGCCGTGGGCCCGGGGCATCCGGCTCGGGACGGTCTGCCCGCACGTGGAGAGGATCGAATGAGCACTCTTGAAGCCATGGCGCTCGACCAGGTGGTCGACACGGCCCGGTATCCCCTGTCCGAACTCGAGAGCGCCGAGGGGCAGGCCGTGGTATCCCGTGCCCGGCGCGAACTGCAGACTCTCGGCTGCACCGTGCTGCCGGACTTCATCCGTCCGTCGCTCCGCGATGTCCTGCGGCAGGAGTGCTCGGCCATCGCCCCCCGGGCGCACTTCGACGTCGAAACGGTCAACGTCTACAACATCGCGGTGGACTCGGCCCTGCCGGAGGACCACCCCGGCCGGAGGACCTTCCAGCGGGGCAACGCGTTTGTCGCGCGGGACCGTATCCCCGCAGGCTCCCTCATCAGCCGGCTCTACTCCCACAAGGTGTTCCAGCGCTTCATCGCCCGCTGCTTCAGACTGCCGCAACTGCACGAATTGGCGGACCCGCTCTCCGGGCTGGTTCTCAACGTCGTAGCACCAGGCATGGAGCACCCCTGGCATTTCGACACCAACGAGTTCACCGTGAGCATGCTCACCCAGGAAGCGCAGGCCGGCGGCGTCTTCGAGTACTGCCCGAACATCAGGTCCGCGCACGACGAGAGGTTCGACGACGTCCGGGACGTACTGCACGGACGGGGCGAGCGGATGACCCGGCGTCTCCCCCTGCAACCTGGTGACCTGCAGCTGTTCATGGGCCGCTACTCGCTGCACCGGGTGAGCCCGGTGCAGGGCGAGGTCGCGCGCCACTCCGCGATATTCGCCTACAGCGAGCGCCCCGGCGTGATTGGGAGCGTGGCACGGACCCGGCAGCTCTTCGGCCGGGTACTTCCCGAGCACCTGGCAGCCGAGGGCCGGGCCGTCCGGGGCGATCAACTGCTGGATTAGGCCCTGTCCGGGCGATCTTCGAGGATCAGCCCGCGGCGTCAGATGCATGGGCTCTCCTCAGGCCCGAAGGGCCTGGGGGACGCATCGCAAGGCGGTGGGGGCACCCCCGGACGAAGTCTGGGGGAGATCGTCCTCGAACTGGACGTACTTGGGCGACTTTCGACAACACAGCGAGGTGCCGTAGCTGTCGTCGCGGGCCCGACAAGATCGCCCGGACAGGGCCTGGCGGGCGCCGAGCACGTACGCGCCCGACCGCAGCTGTAGTAGGCCGTTGCCCCACTCTGCAATCCACGGAGGAGTAAGCCCTGTGCGTTTCGACGCGACCGGAAAAGTCTCGCTCGACCACATCTACACCCAGCCCGATCCGCGCAGCTACTTCAGTGTGCTGCGCCCGCTCGGCTACTGCGTTCCGCAACAGGCCAAGCCCTACTTCGCGAAGCTCATCAAGGAGTACCGGGAGGCCCAGCGTGTCGCGGTGCCGCAGGTGCTGGACATCGGGTGCTCGTACGGAGTAAACGCCGCCCTGCTGAAGTACGACGCGACCATGGACGAGCTGTACGCGCGCTACTGCGGTAAGGATCGCGAAGGGGAGAGCCGCGAAGCCCTGCTGGCCTGCGACCGGGAGCTGTCCCGGTCGCGCCAGCCCCCGCAGCGCATCCGCTTCGTCGGCCTGGACACCTCCGGCAGCGCGCTGTCCTACGCGATCGAGGCCGGGTTCCTCGACGACGGGGTGCACGCCGACCTGGAGGCGCACGAGCCCACACCGCGGCAGTGCGCCCAGTTCGCCGGGACGGACCTGGTGATCTCGACGGGCTGCCTCGGCTACGTCACCGAGCGGACGCTCACGCGCGTTGTCCGGGCGCAGGGTGGCCGCCGGCCCTGGATGGCGCACTTCGTGCTGCGGATGTTCCCGTTCGACCCGGTCGAGCGCGCGCTGGCCGGGCTGGGGTACCGGACCACCCGGGTAGAAGAGGTGTTCAAACAGCGGCGGTTCGCCTCCCCTCAGGAGCAGGCGCTCGTGCTGGACAGGATGTCGGCCGCCGGGGTGGATGCGCGGGGCCTGGAGGCGGAAGGCTGGCTCTACGCACAGCTTTACCTCTCCCTGCCGTACGGCACATCAGGTCCTGAGACCGGGGGGCTCGCCGCCCGCGAGGAAACCACAGGTCCCCACGATCCGAATCGAGAGCAGAATTGAACACCAGCCGGCAAATGGCAGCCATGACGACCTTCGCCCAGGAGGACAGCCTGCCGCGCGTGCCGCTGCCCACGCTGGAGGCGAGCTGCGAGAGGTTCCTCGCCTGGTGCGCGCCGCTGCTGACCGCCGACGAACGAGCGGCGACCGAGGCAGAGGTGACCGCCTTTCTCCGGCCTGATGGCCCCGGCCGGGTGCTGCAAGCGGCGCTGGAGGAGTACGACGCCACGGAGGGCGTGCACAGCTGGCTCGACACCTTCTGGCCGTACCGCTACCTGGGCCGTAGGGACCGGATCGCGCTCAACGCCAACTTCTTCTTCCTGTTTCAGGACTCCGGCCGGCCGCAGGTGGAGCGGGCGGCCGGGCTCATCGCCGGGGCCGTCAACTACAAGCGGCAGCTCGACCAGGGGCTCGTCCCGCCGGTGGTGCAGCGCGGCGTGCCCCAGTCGATGGTGCAGAACAATTTCCTGTTCTCCACCACCCGGATTCCCGGCGCGAAGCAGGACACCGTTCGCGCTCCCTACTCCGCGGAGTCGCCCGGCCCGTCCAAGGCCCGGCACATCGTGGTGTTCTTCCGGGGCGGCATGTTCCGGCTGGACGTGCTCGGCGCGGACGGTGTCCCGCACAGCCTGGACGACCTGGGGGCGGGTCTGCATGCCGTAATGAAGGCCGGTGCCGAGCCGGCCGCCGCGGACACCTCGGTGGGTCACCTCACCACCATGGCCCGCGCGGAATGGGCGGCCGCCCGGGAGTCCCTGCTCGCCTGCCACCCCCGCAACGCGGACGCGCTGGACGACATCGAGACCGCGCTGTTCTGCGTCTGTCTGGAGGACTTCGCACCCGCGGACACCCAGGAGGCGTGCGACGAGTTGCTGTACGGCGACCGAGGCAACCGCTGGTTCGACAAGGCCGTGTCCTTCGTCGTCTTCGCCGACGGCCGGGCGGGGATCAATGTGGAGCACTGCGAGCTGGACGGAACCACCATCCTCAGCTTCACCGACGCTCTGCTGACCACCCCGGCCGAGGAGCACTCCCGCCAGTCCGGAGCCCGCTCCCAGGGGCTGCCGGCGCTGGAGCCGGTCGTGTTCGAGCTGGACGGCGCCCTGCGGGCCCAGGTGCGCTCCGCCGCCGACGCGTTCGCCGCGTACGGGGAGAAGACCGCGACCAGCACCGTGTCGTTCGCGGACTTCGGCAGCAACGCGGCCAAGGCGCTGGGGGTGTCGCCGGACGCGTTCGTCCAAGTCGCCTACCAGCTCGCCCACCAGCGCGCCAAGGGGCGCCTGGGCACCACGTACGAGTCGATCGCCACCCGGCAGTACCGGCTCGGGCGGACCGAAGCGATGCGCGTCGTCACCCCCGGGATCCGCGATTTCGTCGCGGCCATGGAGAACCCGGCAGCGGACGAGGACACCCGGCGCGCCGCGTTCCGGGCAGCCGCCGAGCAGCATGTGGCCCGAGCGAAGGAGTGCCAGCTCGGGCAGGCGCCCGAGCAGCACCTGTGGGAGCTGGAGTTGATCCAGCGTCGGCGAGGGGCGGAGCTGGGAGTGATCGAGCAGCCCGCGCTGTACCGGACGCCGGGCTGGCTGACGATGCGCGACGACTACCTGAGCACCAGTTCCGCGCCGTCCGCCAACATCCAGTACTTCGGCTTCGGGTCGACCAGCAGCCGGTGCATCGGCGTCGCCTATGTGCTGCTGCCGGAGCGGTTCAACCTCTATCTGAGCACGCCGCAAACGGTGGCCGACCAGATGCGGACATTCGCCGACCGGCTGCGGGAGGCGGTGGGCGAACTGCGGGAGTTGCTGGCGCCCGAGGGGTCCGAGGACTGAAAGAGTGCGGAGAGGGCCGCCACCTCGCATCGGGGTGGCGGCCTTTCAGCATCAGGTGGAGCCCAGGTCTGATCCGGCGCACAGTGTCCGGCCGATCAGGCGCCATGCTGGAAACCGCACCGGCGAAAGGGAGATGGGCTCATGCGCCCTCGCGGACTGATGCCGCGCTCAGGCAGTGCAACGTAAACCGCCGGGATCCAGAGCACGCGCTCTTACGCGACGGCGAAGGTGTGTTGTGCCTGCGAACCGGTGGTGGCCTTGGACTGGAATGCTGGGATTTGGGTGGGGGTTGTGCGGTTCGTGGTGTTGCCGAGGCCGAGCTGGCCTTTGTCGCTGAGTCCCCAGCACCACAGGGCTCCGGTCGTGCGGGTCGCGCAGGTGTGGGAACTGCCGGCGGTGACCGATGACCAATTGGTGGCGGTGCCGACCTGGGCCGGGCTGGTGCGGTTCAGGTTGTCGCCGAGGCCGAGCTGTGCGGCTACGGCTGCTCTTCGTCCCAGACCTCGACGCATACCTCACCCAGCAGGGCGCTCGACTCCCCGCTCGGCATCAATGCATCGCGCAACAGCCCCTCGGGAGCGCACCCCCGCAGCGTCAGGACCTCGCGTGGTGGCGGCACCTTGTCCACGAACATGCCCTCGGCACCCGCGCACCGCCCCCAGAACTCTTCCTGGTCCTCCTCGCCCTGGTGGACCAGCAGGTATTTCACCGGGAAGCCCCGCTCCCAAGCGGCATGATCTTCGACCTGCACTCAACCCCCGAACTCCCGGACGATTCTCCTTGCCCACGATACGGCGCCGTTTGAGGGCGGCTTCAACTAATTTCGGCCCGTGGACCTTGGCCGACGACAGACGAATATTGAGCAACCAGCGCAGCCCCGGTGAGAAGTACCGTTTCCGGGCAGCGCATGATGCCGGTCATGGAGAGCACGGTCGAGAAGATCAAGGTCTGGTTCCGGTTCGTTCCTCGCGAGGGTTGGTTCCCGCAGGACACAGAGGGCCTGTGGGCAACGAAGCTCGGTGATGACACGGCCATCGTGCAGAACATCCCCTTCCTTCAGGACGGGGTCGCTGAAGGTGATGTGGTTCGGTATCAGACCGATGCCGACGGCCTCCACTGGGCCGTTGGGCGAGTCAGTACCGCCGGCAACTGCACGATTCGCGTCGTGCCTGTTCCTACCGGCCCTTTGGGACGCAGTCCCCAGGCGGTGCACCAGCGTCTTTCGGCGTTCGGGCTCGGAGGCGAGGTCTTCAGCGAGGACTTCCCCATGGTGGCCTTCACCGCACCGGCTGACGCGGACTTCACCGGGATCAAGACGCTCCTGGATCAAGGGGAAGAGGAAGGGTGGTGGCACTACGAAGTTGGCTGTGGCACCGAGGAGTGGCGGAATGCCTGACCTTTGCGGGACTTCTCCGACGACAAACATTCGTCCCCCGAGCTGCCTCGTGTCCTTCGCGCTGGCCACCGCCGCGGTGCGGACTCTTCCGACGGAGTGACCATGACCGACTTCCCTCGTGTACTTGCCGCCTGGTGCAGCGGCCAAGGAGCCGGCCTCCGAGCAGCGGCAATCGGCTGTGAGCTCGGTACCTCTCCGGCCGACGGCCGCAGCAAGGCGAGTGCTTGGGTGACCCTCAGCACCAATGCCCGACTCGCCACCATCACCGTCTGGGACACCGGCGAAGCAGAACTCGACCACGCAGACGTCGAGAGCGGTCAGATCCGCCCTGAGCACCGCCTCCTCCAGACAGAGGAGGATCTCTTCAACGCGCTGTCAGCACTCGTGCAGTGGATGCGATCTCCAGCGCATTGAGCGGACCGCAGCGTGGTCCGAGGCCCCTGCCCCTCCACCCCACCGATCCCCTGCGGGGAGAGGCCGTTGCGAAACCCGGACGACAGGCCCCATCTCTGCCCGCCAGAATCCGAGCATGTCCACCGACATGAGCGGAATGATCGAGTGCAGGCCAGGAGCCCGGATCTGGGGCGAGGACGACGAGGACGCCGTCTGGATGGCCGCCATCGACCTGTTCCTCCTCAACACCGGCAATGCCTACGACGCACTCGCCTGCCTCTTCGGGGTGCGTAACTCCTTCGGGTTCCAGCCGCTGGCCGAAGATCGCGGCCTGCCGGAGGACGTCTCCGACGGGGTGCGCGCTGCCTTCACCGCATACGGCGGACCCGAGTACGCCCACGGCACCACCTGGATCACCGGGGCCGAACTGGCCGCTGCCAACTGGGACGAGACCGACAACTCCGGTGCACACAGCCGTCGCGCGGTCGCGGGCGAGACCACCCACTGGGGACCGGTTTGGGAGGTGATGCGGACACTGGGTGGGCTGCACGGCCCGGAGAACGTACGGCTCGTCGTCTGGTTCGATTGATCATCGAGCTGTCGGAGGACGACAGCGGTGGGCCAGGATGAGCCGGTGACGCGATGGTTCCGCAGCTACTGGGATGAAGAAGACACCTGGTTCTACTTCGAGGTCGGCGACGACGATTGGGTGCGCCGGCAGGTCGAACTCGAAGGGCCTGCGCTGCGACCCATCGCGGCCGCGTCGGCCGAGGACGACGATGCCCGGTACGGGTTCACTGCCGAATCGCCCGTCACCGACTGGGAGGGGCACGTCGAGGAGCCGCTGGCCTTCGAGGAGTTCGAAGACGTCTGGGCCGCAGCCCGGCGACACCTCACGGCCCCCGAAGACTGACATGTCAGCCGACGCCATTCAGGCCGGCGGAGTCGCAGCTCGTTGTTCCGGCAGGGTGCGGCGGCGATCGCGCGCCTCACGCAGTTCGGTCGGCGGTTCCCTCCACGGCCGGGCCGAGGCCGGCGGGAAGGTGGGACACCGCCAAGGCAACGGCCTCTCCGGCCGTGGCCGTCTCGCCGAGGACCTCGGCCCGCAAGTGCTTCATCACCCGGTACGGACTGCCGTCGTACGACGGGGCGATGCCCACCTCAATACGGAACGGAAATCCGGTGCAGGAGCTGAAGCCAAGCGTCCAGTGGCTGGAGAACACGTAGAGCTGCCGCAGTATCGGTTCAGCATGAGCCGCTTCCACCAGTGCGCCGAACTCCGGGAAATCCGGGGCCTCGGCCGCCTCCTCGCGCATCGTTCGCCACTGCAGCTCCACCACTGCCGCTGGCCCGCGCTCGTGAGCCTCCGCGCGTTCACTGGAGTCCAGAAACGGCAGCCCAGCTCGCAGCTCCGCCAGTCCCCCGTCCTGTGCCCACGCCGCACCAGCCCTGACGACATCCGCCAGTTCCGTCGTGGCTCCGGTGATGAGCTCAATCCCCTGGCCCCAACCCGAGACGCTGAACCAACGGTTGATTGCCCCGATGTAGACGGCCAGCGGTTTGCGCCCTGCGACCGACGTAGCGATGCCAGCGGTAACGGGGGACCCGCCTTCGATGGGAATCAGCGTCAGATCCACACCGAGTTCGGACGCCAGCTGTTGCAGCGCTGCGGCCAGGCTGCCCGCAGCAGCCAGGTCAGGGTAAAGGTCAGAGTCCACCTCCACAGTCTGCCGTCGCAACGCCACCAAGAGAACGGCGATCAGGCACAGCGCAGGAGGAGGACGGCCTGACGCCACCCCGTATACCGCCCTTAAATCAAGGGCCCTGGAGCCGCCAGGAAAGGGGCCGTACGCGGCCTCGGTCATCGACCGCTCGGCTGAGCGGATCACGCTCATCGTCGCCGCCGACGACTGAGGCAACCCTCGGGGCTTCCGCTGCGGTGGCTGATATCAGGAGCGGAGCCCCAACCGAATCGCCGCAAGAGTGACCGTGCCGTGGAAGACGTAGTACCGGACAGAACGACCGGCCGACAGGCGGGGTACCTGGCCCATCGGACAGGCCCTAGGATTCCTCGATGGCCAGCTGGGGGTGCGGTGGAACACGTTGAGGTGCCGGGGCCGAATCCGGAGTGGGCGTCGGCGGCGTCGTATCGGCCGGGAAACCCCAACCCCGCCTGCAGTTCGGCATGTGGTGGTACGTCTCGGGGATCTTCCGTGTTGTTGCCGGCCTTACGCCGTCGCTGGAGGCGTTGGCGGCACGGTTGCGCCTCACCATCGAACACAGTTGGGAGGACCTGGGGTCCGTCGACGTCGCGATGCTCCATATCCGAGGCGTGGACTTCGCTCTCCATCGACTCGAAGGGAGTCCCTGCCAGGACACCATCGTCTCGGTGGTCCGCTCCACGGAAGACGTCGACGCGCCACTCAGCATGCTGCTGGATGCGCTGGGAATCGGCCGTGAAGCTCTCAGATTCGTCGGTGATGAAGAGACGGGGTACGAGGCCCCGGGGCAGTCGGAGCCCTGAGCCCGTCGGCACTAGGTATTTCGGGCGTGTGTGTGCGAGGGGCCGCGCCATAGAACGAGTGAGGCCGCCACCCCGATGGGGGTGGCGGCCTCACTGTTGCTGACGCTGCGTCAGAGGATCGGCCGGGCGGTGCACACGCGGTGCACAAGGGGGCGGAAAGCAAGCGGGAACAGCGAGCACTGCTGAGCAGTGTTTTCGCAGGTCAACGCATGTTTTCAGGATTCCCGCCCAGGTCGCCCGGACCTGATTTTTAGATGTCGAAGTACAGCTCGAACTCGTGCGGGTGCGGCCGCAGCTGGATCGGCGCGATCTCGTGCGTCCGCTTGTAGTCGATCCACGTCTCGATCAGGTCCGACGTGAACACCCCGCCCACCTGCAGGTACTCGTTGTCCGCCTCCAGCGCCTCCAGCACCGCCGGGAGCGAGGTCGGGACCTGCGGGACGCTCGCGTGCTCGTCGGGGGCGAGCTCGTAGAGATCCTTGTCGATCGGCTCCGCCGGCTCGATCTTGTTCTTGACGCCGTCGAGGCCCGCGAGCAGCAGCGCCGAGAACGCCAGGTACGGGTTCGACGACGGGTCCGGCGCGCGGAACTCCACGCGCTTCGCCTTCGGGTTCGAGCCCGTGATCGGGATGCGCATCGCCGCCGAGCGGTTGCGCTGCGAGTAGACCAGGTTGACCGGCGCCTCGAAGCCCGGGACCAGGCGGTGGTACGAGTTCACCGTCGGGTTCGTGAAGGCCAGCAGCGACGGGGCGTGCTTCAGGATGCCGCCGATGTAGTAGCGGGCGGTGTCCGAGAGGCCCGCGTAGCCCTGCTCGTCGTAGAACAGCGGGGAGCCGCCCTGCCACAGGGACTGGTGGACGTGCATGCCCGAGCCGTTGTCGCCGAAGATCGGCTTCGGCATGAAGGTCGCGGTCTTGCCGTTGCGCCAGGCGACGTTCTTCACGATGTACTTGAAGAGCATCAGGTCGTCGGCGGCGGCCAGCAGCGTGTTGAACTTGTAGTTGATCTCCGCCTGGCCGGCCGTGCCCACCTCGTGGTGCTGGCGCTCGACCTGGAGGCCGGACGCCTCCAGCTCCAGGGAGATCTCGGCACGCAGGTCGGCGAAGTGGTCGACCGGCGGGGCCGGGAAGTAGCCGCCCTTGTAGCGGACCTTGTAGCCGCGGTTGTCCTCGAGCGCACCGGTGTTCCAGGCGCCGGCCTCGGAGTCGATGTGGTAAAAGCCCTCGTTCGCCGTGGTGTTGAAGCGCACGTTGTCGAAGACGTAGAACTCGGCCTCGGGGCCGAAGTACGCCGTGTCGGCGATGCCCGTGGAGGCGAGGTAGGCCTCCGCCTTCTTGGCGATGTTGCGCGGGTCACGGCTGTACTGCTCGCCCGTGATCGGGTCGTGGATGAAGAAGTTGATGTTGAGCGTCTTGTCCTTGCGGAACGGGTCGAGCCGCGCCGTCGACAGGTCCGCGCGCAGCGCCATGTCCGACTCGTGGATCGCCTGGAAGCCGCGGATCGACGAGCCGTCGAAGGCCAGCTCGTCGGACGGGTCGAACGCCGTCGCCGGGATCGTGAAGTGCTGCATCACGCCGGGGAGGTCACAGAATCGGACGTCGACCATCTTGACGTCGTTGTCCGCGATGAACCTCTTGGCGTCGTCGGCGTTCTGGAACATCCAACTCCTCCTACTCCCGACCCGGGATGGGCGGGGTTGTAGCTCTTCGTGCGGCCAGTGCGGTGGCACACGCTGAGACCCGACCTTAGGCAGGCGGGATTTCTCAAGCATGACCCATTTGTTTCGTCGAAGTTAACCGGGTCGGGAGTCTGGGCGGCATCAAGGCCCCGGCTTCGGGTGGGTGAAACCGGGCGCAGTAACGTGTACGGGTGGACAACAGGCAAGTAATCGGATCGTGGCTCTCCGGGCCCCGCTCGGCGGCCGAGGACATGGGCGCCGACTTCGGTCACCGGGGTGAGCGGCTTGGTCTGCCGGAGGCGGGGCCGGGCTCCATCGCCCCCCTCGGGCGGCGCTTCGGCGCGGTCCTCATCGACTGGGGGCTGTGCCTCCTGATCGCATACGGGCTGTTCGCGAACGGTGACCGGCAGGGTGCCGGAAACTGGGCGCTCGGCATCTTCCTCGTACTGAGCGTGCTGACCGTCACAACCGTCGGCTTCACGCCCGGCAAGCGGATTCTCCGGCTGCGCGTCATCTCCGAGGACGGCGGGCGGCTCGGGATCTTCCGGGTTCTCGTGCGCAGCGTGCTTCTCTGCCTCGCGATCCCGGCCCTCATCTGGGACCGCGACGGGCGCGGGCTGCACGACCGCCTCGCCCGCGCCGTACAGGTGAGGATCTGACCCGGTAGACGAGACATGGAGGCGGCCGGTGGCCGCTGCGGTGGCACCACGCGCTGCTCTCGGCTTGGACGGCCTGCTGGTTCTTCGTGACCGAGCGCAACGGCGGCTTGTCGTGGC
>NZ_JBSFMS010000157.1:0-15705 GCF_053599675.1 Streptomyces sp. NPDC000880
GTACGCGCCCGAGGGCTGACGATCGAGGGCGCGGACGGCCGGCGTTATCTCGACTCGCCGGGCGGTTTGACGCCTGACCGGAGGTTCAGTCGGTCAGGCGTTTGTGTTGACCATACGGCGGCGACGAGCGATGAAGAGACTGCCGCCGACGGCCGCGGTGAGCACCAGCCCGCCGCCGATCGCCATCTCGGTGGAGCTGGGGCCGATGGAGCCGCCAAGACCGCCGAGTGCGCCCCGGCCTGCGAGCACTGTGAACTGTTCGGTCCTGACAGTCGCGTTGTCATTGCACCTGACCGCCAGGTTGTACTGACCCGGCGACGCGTCGTTGTGAATCCGCGCGGTGGCGGTCGAAATGCCGTTGCGGTTCGCGGAAAGATTGGTCTGCGGGAAGGCGTTGGACGTGACCGTGCCACCACGGTTGCAGCCCTGGACCGTGATCGTCAGGATGCCGCCCTGGTGTACGGATCGCGGGTTGACGTTGACGCTGATGGCACCGTTGCCCCCCTGACCGCCTCCCTGGCCGTTGCCGCCCTGTCCGTTATCTCCCCGGCCGTTGTCGCCCTGACCGTTGCCGCCCTGACCGTTATCTCCCCGGCCGTTGTCGCCCTGACCGTTGCCGCCCTGACCGTTATCTCCCCGGCCGTTGTCGCCCTGACCGTTGCCGCCCTGACCATTCCCTCCCCGACCGTTGTCGCCCTGGCCGTTACCTCCCTGCCCGTTGCCTCCTTGCCCGTTGCCGCCCTGACCGTTGCCGCCCTGACCGTTATCTCCCCGGCCGTTGTCGCCCTGACCATTCCCTCCCCGACCGTTTTCGCCCTGGCCGTTACCCCCCTGGCCGTTGCCCCCCTGACCGTTATCTCCCCGACCGTTGTCGCCCTGACCATTCCCTCCCCGACCGTTGTCGCCCTGACCATTCCCTCCCCGACCGTTGTCGCCCTGACCATTCCCTCCCCGACCGTTGTCGCCCTGGCCGTTACCCCCCTGGCCGTTATCTCCCCGACCGTTGTCGCCCTGACCATTCCCTCCCCGACCGTTGCCGCCCTGACCATTCCCTCCCCGACCGTTGTCGCCCTGACCATTCCCCCCTTGACCTTGACCTTGACCGATTTCCCCCGGCCCGACGTCGCCGCCGGCGACGGCCACCGGGGCAGAGAGCGCGACGGCCGCGATGGCGGCCGCGGCCACTGCGAGAGAGCGTGTTGAACGCATCGTAGAACCTCCTGTGAAAGACGCCCCAAAGCGGGCGCTCCGGGAAAAATCGACGAGTACGCCTTCCACGACGAACACTCACTGGGCCGAACAACCCTCGCATTTCGGCACTGGTCCACCCCAGTGAGGCGACACGCCGACGACGCGCCGGAGTATCTGACGGAGTCGCAGGTCACAGACCATCAGAGATTTTTATATGGCCGATTGCTCGGATGGGGCATCGCCCAGGCCCACCACCCGTTCGCCCCTCCCTCCTCGCCGCGTGGACAGAGCGCGCTTAGCGTGCTTACAGACGACACGAAGGGAGAACCATGGGCCTGCACTACGGCGGCTCGGAGAAGAAGAGGCGCTCACCCTGGGGCGTGCTCGCCCTCGCCTTGCTCAGCGGAATCGCCATGATAAGGAATGGCGCGGACGTCTCCCTCGGACCGCCCCAGCCGGCCGCGGCCGCCTCGCTGGCAGGCCGTGCCCAGGGCGAGACGTTCATCCCTGTCGAGCTCGAGCCGCTCGCGTACGCCCCCGTGGAACGCGTGCGGATCCCGGCGATCGGCGTGGACGCTCCGGTTATGAACGTAGGCCTGGACCAGGAGGGCTGGATCGCCGCGCCGCCCCCGCATGACCCCAATATGGCGGGCTGGTACCAGAACGGCATCGCCCCCGGCCAGCGCGGCACGGCGGTCGTCGTAGGCCACGTCGACAACCTGTCCGGGCCCGCCGTCTTCTACGGCCTCGGCTCCATCCGGAAGGGCCAGCACATCGAGGTGAGCCGCTTCGACGGCAAGACCGCGGTCTTCGAGGTGTACGGCGTGGAGGTGTTCTCCAAGTCCGACTTCCCCGGCTCCCAGGTGTACGGCGACACAGGGCAGGCGGAGCTGCGGGTGATCACCTGCGGCGGCGGCTACTCCAAGGCGAACGGCTACGACGGGAACGTCGTGGTGTTCGCGCGCATGGTCAGGGTCGTCTGATCCCGGCCCTGGCGTGTAAGTCGTTCCGCACCGCCGCGCGGCTCAGCGGTGCGGAACGGTGATGCGGTACCCGGCGTCAAGCAGCTCGGGCAGATAGCTGCGCAGCGCGGCGACGCTCTGTGAGCGGTCGCCGCCCGCGTCGTGCGACAGGACGACGACGCCGGGTCCCGCGCCGTCCAGCACCCGGCGGACGATGGTCTTCGTGCCGGGCACGGTCCAGTCGAGGGTGTCGACGGTCCACGCCAGCGGCTCCATGCCGAGCTGCGCGCCGATCTCGAAGGAGTGCTTGTTCCAGGCTCCGAACGGAGCCCGGTACCAGAGCGGCGGGGCGCCCAGCGTCTCTTCGATCACTTCGCTGGTACGGCCCAGCTCGTCGCGGATCCCGGACGGCGGGAGCTCCGGGATCAGCGGGTGCGACCAGGAGTGGTTGCCCACGACATGCCCGTCATCGGCCATCTCACGGAGCAGATCGCGGTTGTCCGTGGCCATCTCGCCGCAGACGAAGAACATCGCGGGCACCTCGTACTCGCGCAGGGTGCTGAGGATGTCCGGCGTGTAGCGGGGATCGGGGCCGTCGTCGAAGGTGAGCACCATGGTGCGCCCGACCTCCGAGATCTTCAGGAAGGGCCGCTGGCGCACGGGCGGCATCGCCCTCCGGAATCTCGGCGGAGAGTACGCCGTCATGGGCTGCAGCCGGTAGGCCGATGCCTTGACCGGCGGGCCCGCGACGGCCCGGGGACCCGCTGCCGGGTGCGGTACGGCGGTCCTGCCGGGGGTCGGCGCCCGCTCGGTGAAGAGCAGCCCGGCTGTGGCGGCTGCGCCGAGGCAGGCAGCGATGCGCAGCACCGACCGGCGCTCAGGGAGCATCTGATCCTCTTTCATGACCAACTGCTCGCACGGTTACCGCCCCGGGCGCCTCATCAACACCGCTAAGAGAGGCGAAAGCACCCGATGGGAGCAGCGGGACGGTTCAGGCCGCCGGGCAGGCCGTCAGTTGCGGCGCACCAGCGGGAAGGGCAGCGTCTCGCGGATGGTCAGCCCGGTGAGGAACATGACGAGCCGGTCGACTCCGATGCCGAGACCGCCGGTCGGCGGCATGGCGTACTCCAGCGCGTCCAGGAAGTCCTCGTCGATCTCCATGGCCTCCGGGTCGCCGCCGGCTGCGAGCAGCGACTGGGCGGTGAGCCTGCGCCGCTGCTCCACGGGGTCGGTCAACTCCGAGTAGGCGGTGCCTAGTTCGGTACCGAAGGCCACCAGGTCCCAGCGTTCGGCGAGCCGTGGGTCGCGGCGGTGCTGGCGGGTGAGCGGGGAGACGTCGGTCGGGAAGTCCTTGTAGAAGGTGGGCATCTTGGTCCGCTCCTCGACGAGGCGCTCGTACATTTCGAGCACCACATCGCCGCGGGTGTCGTCCGGGATGTGCGGGACGCCGGCCCGGTCGCAGTGTCGGCGCAGCACGGCCTCGTCGGTGTCGGCGTCGATCTCCTCGCCGAGCGCCTCCGACACCGCTCTGTACAGCGTCTTGACCGGCCAGGGGCCGGAGATGTCGTGCGCGACGAGCCTGCCGTCCGGGCCGGCCTTGTGCGCGATCGGGGCGCCGAAGGCCGCGGTGGCCGCGCCCTGGATCAGCTCACGGGTCAGATCGAGCATTACGTCGTAGTCGGCGAAGGCCTGATAGGCCTCAAGCATCGTGAACTCGGGGTTGTGCTTGTAGGAGACGCCTTCGTTGCGGAAGGTGCGGCCCATCTCGAAGACCTTCTCCAGACCGCCCACGCACAGCCGCTTCAGATACAGCTCGGGCGCGATGCGCAGATACAGGTCGAGGTCGTAGGCGTTGATGTGGGTGGTGAAGGGGCGGGCGTTGGCGCCGCCGTGGATCTGCTGGAGCATCGGCGTCTCGACCTCGAGGTAGCCGCGGTCCAGCAGGCCCTGGCGCAGCGCCTGGACGGCGGTGGATCGGTGGCGTACGACATCGCGGGCCTCGGGACTCGACACCAGGTCGAGATAGCGGCGGCGGACCCGGGCCTCGGGGTCGGCCAGGCCGTGCCGCTTGTCGGGCAGCGGGCGCAGGCATTTGCCGGTCAGCTGCCACTCGGTGACGAAGACGGAAAGCTCGCCCTTGTCGCTGGCACCGATCTCGCCGCCGGCGGTGACGTGGTCGCCGAGGTCGACGACGGAGGTGAAGTCCCTCAGTACGCCCTCTCCGCAGTCCTCACGGGTGAGGGCGAGCTGGAGGTCTCCGGACCAGTCGCGCAGTACGGCGAAGACGACGCCGCCGAGGTCGCGGACGGCCATCACGCGCCCCGCGACGGTGGCCTTGCGGCCGGTGCGGGTGCCGGGTTCGGGCGCGGGGGTCGCGGCCCGGATCTCGGCGAGGGTGTCGGTGCGCTGGGCGACGCCGACGGGGTAGGGGTCGGTGCCGTTGGCGCGCAGCCGCTCCAGCTTGCGGTGACGGATCCGCACCTGTTCGGGCAGCCGCTGCTCCCCCGCCGCGGCAGGCGAGTCCGGACCCACCAGGCCGAGCGAGTCGATGGACGGCAGCCCCTCGGTGGTGACGGGGGTGACCACTCCCTTCGGTCGTCCCGTGCCCTTCCCCCAGAGCTTGCGCAGGCTCGGTACGGAGACGAAGCCCTCGGCGATCCCGGAGGCGAGGCCCACGCGGGCGAGGGAGCCGGCGTCGCCGTAGCAGAGGAAACGCGGATACCACTCGGGCTGGTACTTGACGTTGGAGCGGTACAGGGCTTCCAGCTGCCACCACTTGGAGAAGAAGAGGAGCAGCTTGCGCCAGATCCGCAGGACGGGGCCCGCGCCGATACGGGCGCCCTCCTCGAAGGCGGAGCGGAAGGCAGCGAAGTTGAGGGAGATCCGGCGGATGCCGACTCGGGGCGCGTGGGCGCACAGCTCGGCGACCATGAACTCCATGACGCCGTTGGGCGCGGTGCGGTCACGGCGCATCAGGTCGAGCGAGATGCCGTCCCTGCCCCACGGCACGAAGGAGAGCACGGCGATCAGATTGCCGTCGCTGTCGAGGGCCTCGACGAGCAGGCAGTCGCCGTCGGCCGGATCTCCGAGGCGGTCGAGCGCCATGGAGAAGCCGCGTTCGGTCTCGGTGTCCCGCCAGGCGTCGGCCTTGTCGACGATGCGCTGCATCTCCTCGTCACTCAGGGCGGAGTGACGGCGGATCCGGGTGGTGGCGCCGGTTCGCTGCACACGGTTCACGGCCTGCCGCGTGACCCGCATGTCGCGGCCGTTCAGGTCGAAGCGGCCGACAGGCAGGATCGCCTCGTCGCCGAGCTGGATCGCCCCGAGACCGGAACGGGCGAAGGCCTTGGCGCCCTCCTCGGACGCGCCCATCACGGCGGGCGCCCAGGCGTAGCGTCTGGCGACGTCCAGCCAGGCCTCGATGGCGGGGGTCCATGCCGCCCTGTCGCCGACCGGGTCGCCGCTGGCCAGGCAGACGCCTGCCTCGACGCGGTAGGTGACGGCGCCCTTGCCGTTGGGTGAGAAGACGACGGCCTTGTCGCGGCGGGTGGCGAAGTAGCCGAGCGAGTCCTGGGAGCCGTAGGCGCCGAGCAGGGCGCGGATGCGGGGCTCCTCGTCGCCGTGCAGGGCGGCTTCCATGCGCTGCGAGCGAAACAGCGTCGCAGCCGCGCTGAGCAGGGCGATCGCCCCGAAGAGGCCGAGCAGGAAGAAGAGCAGGCGCGGCGGGCGACCATCGAATTCGTCGCCGGAGACAAGTCCGCCGAGCACCCGGTTGGCGGCCCACAGCAGCCGCTGGCCCCGGGGCAGCCCACCCGGGAACAGCTCGACAAGACCCCAGCCGACGAGGATTCCGGCGGCGAGACCGAGGACCAGGACGAGGAGCGCGCGCCGCAGAGCCCCGCGCCGGGTCTCGGCGTAGAACTCCCCGCGCGCCATGACGAGCACCGCCAGCGCGATCGCGCACAGCACAAGACTGGGGATCCAGGCCCAGTCCTTGTCGAAGATCAATAGCAGCACGTCGGCTATCAGCAGCAGGGTCAGATAGCCGACGACCAGCCACCAGGCGGCCTTCTTGCGGGCGCCGATGGCCGCCGCGAGCAGCAGCAGGAACGCGGCGTAGGCGAGGTTCGCGCTGACGGGGACAGTGACCCGGTCCAGGAAGAGGGCGACCGGTCGCAGCACATGCCGCAGCGGAGGGATCAGTGCGAGGAGGACGCAGAACACGCCGAGTGCGCCGAAGAACATCGCGAATGCGGCGGGCACCCTGCTCAGCAAGCTGCCACGGGCGGGAGTCGGCTCCTGCACGGTGACACTCATGATTTGCACTCTAAGGACGCCACCGGCGGGCCGCCTGTCGGGAGCGACTAGCCTCGATGGTGTGACAGAGCAGCAGCCTCGGCAGCAACCGCAGCAACCGCAGCAGTTCGAACGCGGCACCGACGGGCCGAAGGTCATCGTGGTCGGCGTGGACGGTTCTGATTCCTCACTGCGGGCGGCGTCGTACGCGGGCGGTCTTGCCCGTCGGCAGAACGCCCTGCTCGCCATCGTGTACGTCCAGCCGGTGATGCCGGCGGGCGCGGCGTTCGGCGTCCCGCTCGGGGACGCGACCGGGGAGATCGCCGAGGAGCTGGTGGCCGAGATCCGTTCCTCCGCCGAGCGGGTCAAGGGGATCTGGGACGTCCGCTGGGAGTTCCACACCGTCCGCGGTGACCCGTACAGCGGACTGGTCACCGCGGCCGACGAGCTGAAGGCGGACGCCGTGGTGGTCGGGGCTTCGGAGTCGGCGGGACACCGGATCGTCGGGTCGGTGGCGGTCCGTCTGGTGAAGGCCGGGCGCTGGCCGGTGACCGTAGTTCCGTAGCCCGGTCGCCCATGCCGGTGGGCGCTAGCGGCCCATGGTGAGGCCGTCCTTGGCGGCTCCGCGGCCGAGGACCGCCTCGCGGATCAGCGCCTGGGCCTCGCGGTAGTCGTCCCGGTCCGCGCCGCGGCGCAGCGCGTCCGACAGGCTGATGACGCGACTGGCTTTGGCATCCATCCACTGCGGTACGAACTCCGCCTTCGTCACCGGCCAGCGCTCACCTGCCTTGGCGGGCGGGGCGAAGGTGAAGCGGCCGATCGAGCCCTGGTTGCCGCGGGAGTCGCCGTCACCGGAGCGGCTGAACGAGGTACCGGCGATCTGGTCGCCCAGGCCGTAGATGATCCAGGTGCCGTTGACCTTCTCGTAAGCCTGAGGAACATGCGCGTGCGTGCCGAGGATCAGGTCGATGTCGGGGCGGCCCACGGTGGTGGCGGCGGTGAGCCGTCTGCCGAGCGTCAGCTGCTGCTCGTCGGGCTCGGTCTGCCACTGGGTGCCCCAGTGCAGGCTGACGACGACCACATCCGCACCGGCCTGCCGGGCGGCGCGGGCGTCGCCGACGATCTTCTTCTCGTCGATGAGGTTGACCGCCCAGGGCTGCCCCTCGGGGAGCGCGTGGTAGTTGGTGCCGAAGGTGTAGGCCAGTTGGGCGACCTTGGCGCCGCCGGCCTTCAGCCAGGCGGGGCTGCGGGCCTCGGCGGAAGTGCGGGCGGAGCCGGCGTGCTTGATGCCCGCCGTGTCGAGGGCGTCGAGGGTGCGGTGTACGCCGGCGGCCCCGTCGTCCAGGGTGTGGTTGGAGGCCGTGGAGCAGGAGTCGTATCCCGTGGACGCCAGCGCCTTGGCGATCTGCGGCGGGGTTTTGAAGGCGGGGTAGCCGGTGTAGTCGCCCTTCTCACCGTAGACGGTCTCAATGTGGCAGATCGCCAGATCGGCACCTGAGACGACCGCTCTGACGCCGGCGAGAATGGGGCGGAAGTCGTAGCCCTCACCGTCCGCGTCCGCCTTGGCCTGGCGAATGACCGATTCGTGCGGGAGCACGCCGCCGGACGCGACGAGCGTGAAGGCGCGGGCCGCGCCCTGCGCGCCGCTCGCGGCGGAGGGGGCGGTGGCCCCCGGCTGCCGGGACGGCGGGGCGTGGGCGGGGTCGGACTGTCCCGCGCAGCCTGCCGCGGCGGTGAGCAGTACGACGGTGGCGGCCACCGGTCCCTGGCGCGTACGCCGAGTCATCGATCAGCCCCACATCTGATGAATTAAGGGTAAATACGACAATTTCACAGTGGAGGCCTGGTCGAGTCAAGCGACAAAGCCGGCATAGTCGCTGAGACGGAGCTGCCCCTTCCGATTGCTGCCGGCTGACCGTTCACCGCACCATTCGTCGCTCCGTGCGACCGCTCGCCGAAGACAACCGTGCGTCATCTGTCCCTCCGCGCCCGGATGCGTTCGTATACGCCACGTGGCAGCGACCTCTGCACGGAAAGGTGTTGGCAATGGCAACCGCGACCGCTTCAGCGACGACCGACGAGCGGGCCATGGCGGAGCTGCAGCGTGAACACGGCCCCGCGCTGTTCAGCTTTCTGCTCGGTCTGACCTATGGGGACCAGCAGCGCGCCGAGGATCTGCTGCAGGAGACGCTCGTACGGGCTTGGCAGCACCCCGAGGCGTTCGACGGCCCTTACGAGTCGATGCGGCCCTGGCTCTTCACGGTCGGCCGCCGCCTCGCGATAGACGCCCGCCGCTCCCGGCTGGCCCGTCCGACGGAGATCGGCGACGGGGTTCTGGCCACCACGCCGGACCCGGCGGACGTCACAGAGGCGGCCGTCGCCGCGCTCGACGTCCGAGCTGCCGTGGAGTCGCTGAGCCCCGAGCACCGCGCGGTGCTGGTGCAGATCTACTTCCACGGGCTGAGCGTCAACGAAGCCGCCGAGGCGCTCGGGATACCGGCGGGGACGGTCAAGTCGCGTTCGTACTACGCACTGCGTGCGCTCGCCCGCTGCCTGCCGGGCTACGCGCGTCCGCGCGCGACGGCGAGCGCGGGCCGTCCCTGACCTCCAGCGCCCTGGAGGCTCATCGGCCGGATCGCCGAGCACCGAGCACCGAGCGCCGAGCGCCGAGCGCCGAAGGGACGAACCGGCCGGCGACGGTGTGAACTCAACAGGCGTGCGCGGTCCGCCCACGATGTGTGCCGCCACCACTGCCCCCAGCCCGGGAGTCCGCGGACTGCCGGCCTCGTGCAGCGCGCCGTACCGCACCCTCTTCCTCCGCGCGAGGACGCAATCCGCGCCGCGCACCGGCCCGCCGCGCCGCTGCTCGCGCCCGTTCGACCGTTCGTCGCGGCCCCGCGGTTCGCTGGTCCACCGGCGGCAGTGATGCCGTTCGGGAGCGGGGCACCCCCAGTCACGCGCGCCCCTGGTGTCCCGCCGGTGTCCCCGTCCCCCTGGGGTCACGGCCAAAGGGCGACCTTATGCGAAACCTCACGCTCAAGTTGAGTAAAGACGGGCTCCCAGCCGTCTCTCTCGGTGGAGGCTCTTCGTCGGGTCGGCACACGAAGCCGCCCCAACGCAGTCGTCCGGGAGGAAGGTGGGAAGCGTGCGGCCCGAGAGTTCGAACGGCATCAGCGGAGGCGGGCCGGCAGTCCCCATGGCGTGGCTCTGCGCCGAGTACATCGCCGACGAGACGCTCCGCACAGGCGCTCTCGTCGAGGGCGGCTCGCTCGAGTTCCGGGCGGGCCGGGAGACGTTGGCGCTGACCATCCATCTGTGTGACAGCGCGGAAGAGCTCGCGGGCGTCCGGGTGGTCTCCCGCGTCGACGAGTGGCTGTCTCTGACCTCGTACGGCCATCCCTGGCAGGAGTGGGTGGAGGAGCGGCTGGCCGCCCGGCGGCAGCGGGAGAGCGAACTGGGCGACGGCGCCGACCCGGATCTGGCCCTCGCGCTGGGCACCTGGAGCTGGCTGCGGCAGACCGAGCTGCTCGCCGCCGACCTCGGCGAGGGCGGCGGTCCGTGGCACGCGCCGAACCCGATGGACGCGGCCGCGGACGAGTACGCGCAGATATGGATGCCGGCCTGGCAGTTGGGACTTCCGCTGAGCCATCTGGCCATCCACCTCTTCTGAAGAACCTGAGGGATGGCCACCAGGAATGCCCGGGCGGCGCGGAGCTGCCTCGTCCCGCGGAAATCTCAGTCCGCGGACCGGCGCCCCGCCGAGGAGTGCACGCCCGCCCGGTACTTGGGGATCCGGATCGTGATCTTCATGCCCGCTCCGGCGCCCGTCTCGATCACGAGCCCGTGATCGTCCCCGTACACCTGGCGCAGCCGTTCGTCGACGTTGGACAAGCCGATGCCCGACGACCGCGTCCGCTCCCCCGCGAGGATCCCGCGCAGCACGTCCGGGTCCATGCCCACGCCGTCGTCCTCGATGGTCACCATCGCCTCGGCGCCGGCATCCCGCGCCGCGATCGTGACGCGGCATTCGCCCTTGGAGTCCTCCAGGCCGTGCTTGACGGCATTCTCGACGAGCGGCTGCAGACACAGGAACGGCAGCGTCACCGGCAGCACTTCCGGCGCGATCTGGAGGGTCACCTTGAGCCGGTCGCCGAAGCGGGCCCCGGCCAGCGCCAGGTACTGCTCGATGGAGCGCAGCTCGTCGGCGAGGTTGGTGAACTCACCGTGCCTGCGGAAGGAGTAGCGGGTGAAGTCGGCGAATTCGAGGAGCAGTTCACGCGCCCGCTCGGGGTCCGTTCGGACGAAGGAGGCGATCGCGGCGAGCGAGTTGAAGATGAAGTGCGGCGATATCTGGGCGCGCAGCGCACGGATCTCCGCCTCGATGAGCCGGGTGCGGGACCGGTCGAGCTCGGCCAGTTCCAGCTGTACCGAGACCCAGCGGGCCACCTCGGTCGCGGCCCGTACCAGGACGGCCGACTCGCGCGAGCCGTAGGCGACGAGCGCGCCGAGCACACCCTCCTCGCCGGTCAACGGGGCGATCACGGCCCAGCGCAACGGGCACTGAAGGTCCTCGCACTCGGTGTGCACGCTCTGGCTGCGCCCGGAGTCCAGCATCTCGGCGACGCGCACCATCACGCGCTGCTCGTGGTGGTCGGCGCCGGGACCGTCCCAGGCGAGGACGGATTCGCGGTCGGTGAGGCAGAGCGCCTCTGTGCCGAGCAGCGAGCGCAGCCGCCGGGCCGCCTTGCGTGCGGTGTCCTCGGTGAGGCCGGCGCGCAGCGGGGGCGCGGCGAGCGATGCGGTGTGCAGGGTGAGGAAGGTGGCCCGTTCGACGGGCGTGCCCAGGTCGAGGTCGGACTTGACGACGCCTCGTGCCGTCAGCCTGCCGAGCGCGATTCCGGCCACGAGCAGTACCACTCCGGCCGCTGCCAGTGCGGCCATTCCCATCCCGCTCATCGTTCCGCTCCTTCGGGCTGCGGCCTGCCGACGAGGTCCTCCGGAAGATGCAGCCGCGCGAGGATGGCGGTGGCGCCGGGAGGTATGTGGCTGGGCGTGGCCAGCGAGACCAGGACCATGGTCAGAAAGCCGACGGGCACCGACCACACTGCGGGCCAGGCCATCAGGGTGTGCGCCCAGCCCTCCGGCGCGAGGCCCGCGCGGGTGGCCATCACCGCGGTGAGCGCCGCCCCGCCGCCGACGACGAGGCCGGCGGCGGCGCCCGGCGGGGTGAGTCTTCGCCACCAGATGCCGAGCACCAGCAGCGGGCAGAAGGAGGACGCCGAGACGGCGAAGGCCAGCCCCACCGCGTCTGCGACCGGCACATTGGTGGCCACGACGCTGACGGCGAGCGGCACCGCCATGGCGAGGAGGGTCGCCAGGCGGAAGTGCCGTACGCCGCGCGAGGGCAGCACGTCCTGCGTGATGACGCCGGCGACGGACATGGTCAGTCCGGACGCGGTGGACAAGAACGCGGCAAACGCGCCGCCGGCCAGCAGCGCCCCGAGCAGATCTCCCGCTATTCCGCCGACCATGCGCTCCGGCAGCACGAGTACGGCCGCGTCCGCGTCCCCGGTCAGGGAGAGTTCGGGCGCGTAGATCCGCCCGAGCGCGCCGTAGACGGGCGGCAGCAGATAGAACGCGCCGATCAGCCCGAGGACGACGAGAGTGGTGCGCCGCGCGGCGCGTCCGTTGGGGCTGGTGTAGAAGCGGACGGCGACATGCGGAAGCCCCATCGTGCCGAGGAAGGTGGCGAGGATCAGTCCGTACGTCGCGTACAGGTGGTAGCCGTCCCGGCCGCCGGAGAGCGGCTGGGACCAGCTGGCCGGATCGGTGCCTGACGAGGCCCGTTCGGGCACTTCGGCGCCCTGCGGGAAGCCGAGGGTCGTGCCGGCCTCGATGCGGTGGGTGCCCTTGTCGAGCGTGACTTTCCGGTCCTCGTACCGTGTGTCGTCGACGTCGCCGGTGACGGTGAGGGTCAGCGGCCCGTCGAGATCGACACGGACGGTGTCGTCGATGCGGACGGCGGTGTGCTCGCGGAAGAGCGCGGGCGCGTCGAAGCGTGCCCGGGGTGTGTCGTCGCCGGCCCAGGCCGCGACGAGGAACAGCGCGGGCACCAGCAGGGCGGTGAGCTTGAGCCAGTACTGGAAGGCCTGTACGAAGGTGATGCTGCGCATGCCGCCCGCCGCGACGGCCCCGGTGACGACAAAGGCGACGACGAGGCCGCCCACCCAGTTCGGTACGCCGGTGAGGATCTCGAGAGTGAGGCCCGCGCCCTGTAGTTGGGGCAGGAGATAGAGCCAGCCGATGCCGACGACGAAGAGGCTCGCGAGCCTGCGCACGGCGGCGGACTCCAGCCGGGCCTCGGCGAAGTCGGAGAGGGTGTACGCCCCCGAGCGGCGCAGCGGGGCGGCGACCAGCACCAGCAGGACGAGGTAGCCGGCGGTGTAACCGACCGGGTACCAGAGCATGTCCGGGCCCTGCAGGAGGACCAGCCCGGCTATGCCGAGGAAGGAGGCGGCGGAGAGGTACTCGCCGCTGATGGCGGCGGCGTTGAGGCCGGGTTTCACGGTGCGGGAGGCGACGTAGAAGTCGGAGGTGGTGCGGGATATACGCAGGCCGAGCGCGCCGATGAGCACGGTGGCCAGCACCACGACGGTGACAGCCGTCACCGCGTAGGTCTGGTTCACGAGGTCAGCGTCCTTCGACGAGCCTGGTGAAGTCCTCTTCGTTGCGCTCGGCCCGGCGTACGTACCAGCGGGCGGTCAGCCACATCACGGGGTAGACCGCCACGCCGAGGGCCGCCCAGACGAAGGGCTCGGGCGAGGAGAGGGTGCCGCCGAAGACGGCCGGGAGCGCGAAGAGCAGCGGCAGCGAGCCGACGAACAGGGCGAGCGTCCCGAGCGCGTAGAGCGCGGCCCGAAGCTGGCTGCGCATGAGCGAGCGCACATACGTGGCGCCGAGTGTCGTCTGCTCGCTGATCTCGGACCGGGCGGGGGCGTGCCCGGGCGCGCGCCTCGCGCTGCGCGGCACGCCGGTGACCACCTCACGGCGGGGTTGTTGCTCTGCAGACATCGGCGTCCGCTCCAGCGTCTGTCGGCGAACTCTCGGGAGCTGTGGAGTCTACGCAGGGGCCATTACCTGCGGTAGACACCGACCACACCGCGATACGTCGACGTACGGCGACGCCCCTCAGTGGCCGGTGCGCTGCACGCAGTCACTCAGAGCGATCTCCAGCTCGACGTAGGACTCCTCGGCCCTGCGGAACGCGACTTCGAGGGCGGCTTCGGCGCGCGGGCCGGCCAGCCCCTTTGCCGATTCCTGGATCTCGTACAGCACATCCGCCCAGCGCCCGGCCGCGCTCTTCGCCGTGGTGAGCAGTGCCTCGAGGTCACGAGCGCTGGACACCCGGGTCGCCGGCAGGCTCCGGAGCTCCTCCAGCAATGCTTCGATGTCGGACATCAGGCCCCTTCTCCCCGTACCCGATCAAGGCTAGGCGGCGGGCGGGGGCGGTTGCCGCCGAATCCGGCGGCGGCTCGGTCAGCGGATGACGCCCGTCGCCGTACGGCCGTGGTGGGGCGACGAGCGGCTCCGTCCGCCCGCCCAGCGGTCGGCGGGGTCCAGGCCCGGGTCCGGGCAGGATCCGGGCACGGTCCAGGCAGGGTCCGCCCCGCGGCTCAGCCCCTGGCATGCCGCATCAGCAGTTCGCGCAGCTGGCGCGCGTGGCGGCGGCTGACGGCGAGCTCGGCGGAGCCGACCCGGACGGTGGTCGCCCCGGCGTCCAGGCGCAGTTCGTCGATACGGGCGAGGGAGACGAGATGGCTGCGGTGTATGCGTACGAAGCCGCGCGACGCCCAGCGCTCCTCAAGGGTGGACAGCGGGATGCGCACCAGGTGGCTGCCGTCCTCGGTGTGCAGTCTGGCGTAGTCCCCCTGGGCCTCCACGTAGGCGATGTCGTCGATCGGTACGAACCGTGTGACGCCGCCCAGCTCGACCGGTATCTGCTCGGCGGCGGTCCCCCCATGCGCATGCTGCGCGACGGCCTGCCGGGTGCTGGGTAGAGGGGCGGACCCCGCGGGGCCCGCCGGGCCGGGCTGCCGGGGCTCGCGCGCCGAGACGACCAGGTCGCGGACCCGGCGTACGGCTTCGGCCAGCCGCTCCCTGCGCACCGGCTTGAGGACGTAGTCGACAGCCTTGAGGTCGAAGGCCTGGACGGCGAAGCCCTCGTGGGCCGTGACGAACACGATCAGCGGCGGCCGGGCGAATCCGGCGAGCAGTTTGGCGACGTCGAGACCGGTGAGACCGGCCATGTGGATGTCGAGGAAGACGACGTCGATGCCGTCGTCCCCGTCCGGGCCCGCGTCCAGTGCGCGGCCGATGCGGCGCAGTGCCTCGGTCGCGTCCGTGGCTCCTTCGGCGCTCCGGATGCGGGAGTCGGAGCGCAGGAGATAGAGCAGCTCTTCGAGTGCCGGTTTCTCGTCGTCGACAGCCAGTACGCGCAGCATGCAACGGAGTGTAGGCGCGCCTCGACGGCCGGACTACGGCGTCCGGTCGTCGAGCCCGTCGAGCCCGTCGAGCCCGTCGAGCCCGTCGAGCCCGTCGAGCAGATCATCCTCGGAGAACATCGCCAGCAGCGCGGAGGCGTCGGCCATGTCGAGGTAGACGATCCGGCACGGGTCGCAGACCTGCAGGTGGCCGGCGACCCGGGTGTCCTCGGCTTGGCCGAGCGCACCGAGGACGTACGCGCCGAGCAGCAGTTCCACATGGGCGCTGTCGGGATGCGGAACGATCATGCTGGTCCCTGTCTCTCCACCTGTCACGCCAAACATTCTGCGGGCAGCACTCGCCCGGCCTCAAGGCAGTTGGGCGAGCGGGCCGTTCGCCCTTCAGCACGGTCCGGGCAGCCCGACTGTTGCGCTCGGCGCGCACGAAGTTGAGCAGGGCGCGCACCTGATCCGTACTTCAGGGCGACAGACCCGCGACGGCCCGCTACAGACGCAGTACGGCAACGGGGCGAGAAACGAATCGAGGACGCCATGAGCTTGCAGCAGCGGCACCGGGACGTGGCCGCCTATGCGCTGGGCGTCCTGGAGCCCGCGGACGCGTTCCGGTTCGAGGAGCATCTGGCGGACTGTGTGATATGCACGGTACAGCTCTCCGACTTCACAGCGAGCTGCACAAGGTCGAGCGCGTGTCGCGCTCCAAGGGGCAGTTGCGGGAAGGGCTGAGGTACGTCGCGGGCCGGCCCGAGCTAATCTGG
>NZ_JBSFMS010000158.1:0-15581 GCF_053599675.1 Streptomyces sp. NPDC000880
CCTCGGCAGCGGGTGGTTGGTCTTCGCCGGTGTCCTGATGGTTTTCGGCGGTTTCATGACGCTCTTCGCGGGCATCGCCGCCATCGCCAACGACGCGGGTCATCGCGGGTGAGCTGGACGGGCACGAGGGCCCGGGCATCACGCACACGCCGATCACGATGGTCCACGCGGTAGCCGCCGCGACCGACAACCGTCGGGGAGACGCAACAGGCCTGTCCCCGCGGTCAGGCGTCGAGTTCGTCGGCAAAGTGCCGGAACTGCTTCTGGTCGTGGTGGATGTCCCACAGGGTCTGTGCGAGCACGGCGGGGTCCTTGCGTGGGTGTCCGGGCGTAATAGAGCCCGGGACGATGAGCTGCGCGACGTGGATGTTGTCGTCGGCGAGGGCGTCGTGGAGCATCCGGGCGTAGGCGCCCTCGGCAGCGAAGGCGACGGAGGTTCCGGCCAGGTCGGCGCGGGGTCGCACGGCGGTACCGCCGTTGACGAGGAGAACGGTGCCGCGGCCGAGGGAGCGCATGCCGGGCAGCACCTGCCGTACTGCGGCGACGAGCCCGTAGACGGAGAACTCGATCGCTCCCTGAAGGTCGGCGGGGGTGTTCTCCAGAACGGGCCGCATGAATTCCTTGTGCGGGAGGGGGCTGTACTGCAGGACTTCGATCGGGCCCAGCGCCGCGGCCGCAGCGTCCAGGGCCGCCGCGAGGGCTGCCTGGTCACGTACGTCGGCCGCGAAGCCGCGCGCGTTCACGCCTTCCCCGGCGAGGGCGCCGGCCAGGGCGTCGACATGCTCCTGGTTGCGCGAGATGAGTGCGACATCGAAGCCCTGGCGGCCAAACCGTTCGGCAACGGCCGCTCCCAGGCCAGGACCTGCTCCGATGATGGCGATGGTGGTCACAGCTGCTCCTCGATATCGCGGGAGGCACGCCGCGCATGCCGTGAGTGACGTGCGCGCCGCACCCGTTTTCGTTCAGTCAGTGTGACCCGGCCAGGCGCCTGGCCGCTGGGCGGGGCGGGGCGGGGCGGGGCGGTAAGAGAATCGGCTCTTCCAGGATTGCGGTGGTGACGCTCTGCGGCAGAGCACCGTTCTCATGACAGCGAGACCCCCGCCTGCGCGGGGAGGACTTGCGAGGGTGCACCGTTCACGTGGTGGGCTCCGGCTCACCGCCGCCTGCGCAGGGAGGACGTCGCCGCGGCCGTCGACGACCAGCGGCTTGACTACAGGATCAGGCATGCCGCGATCAGGCGGCTTGCGCGAGCTCGGGCGTCGTCGGCCAAGCGGCCCGGCGGGTGAGACGGCGGGTCATGAGCGTGATCGCCGCCCACGTGATCAGCGATTCGGAGTGCGAGTCGATGACGATGGCCACCGCGTGCGCCGCGCGGATCCTTGCCCATGGTGCGGCGGATGCGGCGGCGGATGGTCACGCATGGCCCCGACGACTCCGGCGGCAGCCCACCTGGCCATGAAGCCATATACGGTCCGCCAGGGCGTTCGGGAAGTCTTTGGGCAGAGCCCGCCACAGCCGGAATCGACCAGATGCCGGATGGCGTCCACGATCTCCCGGCGGGGGTGCTTCTCCGGCCTGCCGGGCCGGGCGGGCAACCGGCACGTCACCGCCTGGACCGCGCCCTCGGCTTCAGCCGTAACCAGAAGGAGCCCCGGCGAGCGAGTCCGCCGAGACCGTCCGCCCCCTTGTTTTCCCGACGTCGGGGCCGGGACGTCTCTTCATAACCTCAGGTGATGAACCGATAGAAACAAAAGGGGTGGCCGGGATTGTATACAGGATCCAGGATGGGGGCATGGTCATCCTCACGCGTTCCACCGCGCATCGCGCCCCGGGCGTTCCGCGCACCGCTTCCGTCCGGCCGTTGACCATGCGGCATCTGGGGCCGAACTGGTACGCGGCGGTGATGGGGACGGCGATCGTCGCGAGCGCGGGGGCCACTCTCCCCCGGATCCCAGGGCTGCGGGTGGGCTGCACGGTGGTGTGGGCACTGTCGGCGGTGATGCTCGCCGGCGTGGTGACCGCCCGGGTGGCGCACTGGCTGCGCCATCGCGACCAGGCGCGCGCCCACCTCCACGATCCGGCCATCGCACCCTTCTACGGATGTTTCCCGATGGCCCTGCTGTCCGTCGGCGGCGCGACACTCTCGGTGGGGCGCGATGTGCTCGGGGAACGGACCGCCGTCGTCGTGGACGCGGTGCTGTTCGGTGCGGGAACAGTGATCGGGCTGACAGTCACCGCGACGATCCTGTATCTGATGCTCGTACGGCACCGGCTGGAACCGGCCGACGCCTCGCCGGCCTGGGTGCTGACGGTGATCCCGCCCATGGTCGCGTCGGCGGTCGGCCCCGCGCTGGTGCCGCACCTGCCGGCGGGCCAACCCCGGCAGGCGCTGCTGCTCGGCTGCTACGCGATGTTCGGGCTGAGCCTGCTCGCCACGCTCACGCTGCTGCCGCTGATCTTCGGCAGGCTGATGCTGCACGGTCTGCTGCCGCTCGCGCTGACACCGGTGGTCTTCATCGTGCTGGGCCCGCTGGGCCAGTCGACCACGGCGGTCGGCCAGCTCGCGGATGTGGCGCAAACGGCCGTCGATGATTCCTACACGCGTGCGCTGCGCGCCTTTGCCGTGGTGTACGGCGTGCCGGTGATGGGGTTCGCGCTGCTGTGGCTGGCCCTGTCCGTCCTGCTGGTGGTGCGGGCGCTGCGGCGCGGGATGCCGTTCTCGATGGCGTGGTGGGCGTTCACCTTCCCGATCGGCACATGCGTGACGGCCGCGGATGGGCTGGCCCGCCACACCGGCCTGGAGGCGTTCCAGTGGCTCGCGACCGGCCTGTTCGCCCTGCTCGTCCTGGTCTGGGTGGTCACCTGGTCAGGCACGCTCCGCGGGCTGATCACCGGAGCGCTGCTCGCAGGGCCTGACGGGTCTGGGCCGGTGACCGTTCCTGCCAGGCGTGCCACCGAGACGCGGCCGAGAGAAACATAATCATTTTCGGCATTGGGGCAAGGGGGTTTGATCTTATCGGGTAGCCGGCGGACCTGCGGAAATACTTGAGCCCGTCTACCCCGAAGAGGAGCCCTTAACAATTCGGACACGTGCCATTGATGAAGCGGTAAAACGCCACGATCAGGCTCCTGTTAATTTTTCTGGATCAGGAGGAAGTTCGTGTCAAACACCCCATCTCGTCGCAAAGTGCTCGTTGGTGGCGCCGTAGGAGTAGGAGCGCTGGCCGCGTCGGCCAGCGGCGTCGGACCAGCCCTTGCCGAACCCGAGGCGCTTCCACCGGTCAGAACCCGCCCCCGCCCGGTCGCCCCGGTCAACGAGGCGGCCGCGGCCCAACGAGCGATAAGCGACAGGGCTTTGCCGCAGCAGGTGGTCGGCGTCGATGTGGAGAAAGAAATCGCGATCCACACGATGGCCGACATCAAAGACAAGCGCGCCCGGCTGATCGACTACATCTGGAAGGGCGCCGGCATGCCCACCACGATGCCAAAGGTCGAGGCGGGAGCCGCCCTACCCGCCGAGATCGCCGACGTCACCGGCGTACGGCAGACCCAAAAACTCACCGTCCCACTGCGCTACGGCGTCAAGGCGACCCACTACCTCCTTGAGCCCAAGAGACGGAAAAACCACCGGCTCGCCATCTACCACACCGGCCACGGCGAAGACCCGATCATCCGGGTCCGCACCGTCCAGGCGATGCTCGACCTCGGCTACGCCGTCCTGTGCTCCGACATGCCCTTCGTCGGCTGGAACGACCAACTGATCCAGGACCGCAACGACCCGTCGAAGTACGTCAGCATCGGCTCCAGCACAGCCGCGCACCAAGTGCTGGAGTCCTACGAGACGTCGTCCTTCTCCGCCCTGACCTTCTTCCTCGAACCGCTGACGGTCGCGATCAACTACGCCCAGAAGGTGCTGCGTCCCCAGTCGATCGCCATGATCGGCCTGTCCGGCGGTGGCTGGACCACGACGGTGTACCCCGCCATCGACGCCCGGATCACCCGCAGCTACCCGACTGCCGGGTCGTGGCCGCACTTCTGTCGCTTTCCTAATCTTCCGGGAGACTGGGAACAGGGCAGGGCCGGCGCCTCTTTGCAGGCCTTCTACTCGATCGCCAGTTTTCTCGACATGTACGCCATGGCCGCGGTCGGTCCTCGGCGTGGGCAGTTGCAGATCCTCAACCGGTTCGACGTCGCTGGTATACGTGGGGTGGGAGCCCGCAGCTACGCGCCGGTAGTCACCCACCGTGTCGCCCTCATCGGTCAGGGCACATGGGATCTCCTCGAGGACGCCACCCACAACGTGCACCAGATTTCCCCGTACGCCCTCGAGGTCATCCTCTGGGACCTGGAGACCAACCCGCCGGACTGACCAAACCACACCGCGCGGAACTCTCGTTCGGGGCCCCTGTCCACCCGGGCCTCGATGCGGTGTTCGCGGTGACAGATATGTGACTGTGCCCGCCCCCGAGCACGGGGGCGGGCGGCTCTGTACAGATTGGGTGGCGACCAGGGCAGCAACTGCGACAGCCTCAGCCGCGACGTCGCTGTCCACATAACCCTGGGTGTTGATCGTGCGGAGGAGGGCGTCGCGCAGGATGCTCTCTGGGTCAGCTTCAGCGGCCTCGCCTGGCCGATCTCCCGCATCGACGGCGGGCCGCCTCGCCCAGACCAAAGCCAGGCGGACCACGCCGCAAGTTGAAGAGCAGGGTCAACCCCTCCAGGTCATGACGTTGGCGAAGTCGCGTCCGTGCTGCCGGCGTCGAATCTGGCTGGTTCGACAAGGTGGCGCCGGCGCGTGGCGAATCGGGTCTTCTTGCTGAGCCCCGCGGACACGCAGGAGCCCACTGTCAGGGCGCTCACCTTGCGTTCTACCGCGCCGTGATCCGTCACAGCTGGCATAGGCGCGGCGCTCCTCAAACGGTGCGTGGCAACTCTACTGGCAGGTGGGCTTCATGCTGCTCTTCGGAGAGTTCGAGACGCCGCGTGCGCTCGGGCTCTACTACACGCACCATGGGTTCACCGTGCTGAAGCCGGGACAGACCTGACGTCGGCACCCTCCTCACCGGCCGCCCGATCCGGCTCGGGTCCGCCCGGGCGAGACGTTCTTCTGCCGGTGGAGAAAACACTGACGACGCCAACCGGCCCGCGGGACCTACGCGGGAGAGGCGTGCGACGAACGCTGCCCGCAACCGGGTGCAGACGCGCTTCGCCGTCGCGCACACGATGCCGATCGTCATCAGCGTCGCACCCGCAGGACGATCCCGGCCCCGACGGCGCTTCGCGCGCACGCGCCGCGAGCGCCACGGCGAGAGACGGCCGAATGGATGAACCAGGCATTTTTGATGCGTTTGATAATTGACACTCCATCACACAATGGCAATTCTGAAGCGCACCCAAAAAGCCATTTGTATGAGGGGAGGAAGAATGCTTTCCGTTTCAAAGTGGGGTGCGGTGGCGGCAACGGCGGTCTCACTGACAGCTCTCGCGAGTTCTTCCTCTGCATCCCATGACCCGTACTCTCTGGACAGGGGCATGGGCAAAGGGCGCACAGAGATCATCCGACTGACGTCGACGAGCACGGGAACCACGGTGGTCGACAACGGTACATCCGGACCCGGAATCGGCGATCAGATCATCATCACCGCGAAACTCTTCCGCAACGGTGCCGGCTATGGCACCGAGGGCGCGGTGTGCACTCGAGTGGCAGCGGAAAACACCCTCTGCTCGGGCACCTTCAGCCTTCCCCGTGGGCAGGTGTCATGGCAACACCTCAAGACCACCCCCGTTGGCACCCCGCCCAGCGACTTCGACATCGCCATCACCGGCGGCACCGGTGCGTACGCCACCGTCCGTGGCTACGCTCACATCGCCCGCATCGCTGAGTCGGGCGGCGCCTTCACCCTCTATCTCCTGCACTGACCCCTCTCGCCCCCAGCACGCCCAGGGCTGAGCGCCCAGGTGGCTCTATCCTCGCCGGCATCGGGGCAGTAGTGGGGCAGGACGAAGGCCAGGGGGCGCCCGGAGGCGTCGCAGGCCAGATGAGAATCTTGTTGATGGTCAGCCCGCCTCTGAAGCGGCCCAGGGCCGGGCCGCGGAGCCCCCTTTCGGGCCCCGGCCGCCGACCTGGTCGAGCAGGTCTGCACCTGCATCGCCGGGCCCTCGGTTCTGCTCCTGGAGGAACTCGCAGCCGACCTGCACGACTCCGTATGGATGTTGCGCCACCAGACTCCGTTCGTTCCCAGCCGGTGGGCGCCGTTCGTGCACGCCGGAGCCTGAACCAGTCCCCGACGCGGACGCCCGCGCCGACGGATCCGCCCTGCCGGAAGCTCCGACGGCCTCACTTCTCCGGGCGATCCGGGCGGCCGGGGCTCAGTCCACCCTGCGGTGCAAGGCCATGAAGTACGTCACAGTGCCGTGAGCGGACCGTGTCTGCCGTTCGGGCTTGGTGCCGGCAACGACCCACCCCTGTGGGCCGATCCGAGGGTGCCCCGTCGATGGGCCGGGTGGCTGCGTCGCCCCGGCCGCCCGGGGCGGCTCAGGGTCACCCTTCCCTGTCGCTGCGGGCGCCTGGTACAGATAGTGGAGTTCCGCCAGCACATTGGAGGTTTCTCCATGAACCAGGACAACGCCACCGGCCTCATATCCTTCACCATCGACCTGACCTTTGAGGAGGCCCGCCGAAGGGCCGAGGTCGTGGCCGCGCTCGGGCCCGACTGGGACCCAGTGGCCGCCCTCCAAGGCGAGGACGAGGCGTACGCGCTCCTCTACTCGGGCCTGGACGCCGAGCAGCAGCGCACCTACGACCTGCTGGTGGCGGCCGGTGTCCTGCCCGGGGAGGAGCCGGGCCGTGCGGCTGCCCATTGATCCGCAGGCGGACCGCGCCCGCCGCGCCTGGGTGGCCTGCCCCGTCTGCGACGACGCCCGTCATTGCGCGACCTGCGCTGACCGCCGCAACTGCAGCGAGCACTGGCGCTATCTGATCTCCAACAACGGGCCGGTCGTCCACCTTCAGTGCCCGGAATGCACGCACATGTGGTCGCTGAACACCCGGCCCGACGTCACCTGCCGCGACGACAGCAACCCCGACTCCTGACCAACGGCCCGCTGAGCACTTGACCTTCGCCTGCAGTCGCTGGCAGGCGCTGCGGCCCGGGAAACAGTACTGCTGAGGACCAGGGCTCGCGGAGGAGGCAGGTTCACGACACATCGCAGCTGCGCAAGCGACTTCAGGGATACCTAACCGCGGGGTTAAGCCGCACGTTCTCCACGCACTGTGGTGGCCGTTGTAGTCGGCCTCGTCGTGCGCATACCCGACCGCGTACGCGGCAGTTCGAGCGCTGGTACGACGGCGAGATCAAGACCCAAGGTCTCCGTCGGCTAACCACGCTAGTGGCGAACGCGCCATGGTGGCCAGGGCACGGGAAACAAGGGCCAGAGGCGCCGACTGGCCGGGCGGATACGACGCCCGGAGTCCGGTGCGGATGCGGCGGCGCTGTGGAGGGCCTCGGCGGGTCAGCGGACGGTGAAAGAAGTCGCCGCCGACCTGCGGCGACCTCGATGTCGTCGAGGTGTTCCGGCTGGACAGGAACTAGTTGTCCCTGGCCGCGGTCGACCTGCTCGCCTGGACCCGCACCTGCGGTTGAACGGCGAGCTCACTGACGCCGAATCGAGCAAACTCCGCTACCAACTTCTGCACGCCGCCGCCCTGGTCCTCGGCATCGCCGCGCTCACGCTGCGCCTGGCGGCCGGGTGACCGCGCGCCGATCACCACTGGAGACACAGAGCGGTGACCGTCACAGATCACCGCGCACTGCCCGGGGAGGGGCTGATTGACCTTCTGCGACGTCGGCTCATCCGCCCCCGAGCGACCCGACGTCGTGACCGTTGGCGGTCAGCGTGAGGTCGATGTTGCCTCGCGTGGCATTCGAGTAAGGACACACCTGATATGCGGCAGCGACGATCCGCACTGCCTGTTCAGGATCCTGAATCTGCGGCAGGGTTACATGGAGCTCCACGGCAAGCTGGAAACCACGATCCTCGGTAGGAAGGAGGCTGACACGACTGTCGATCGAAGCGTCGCCCGCCTCGACATGTTCGCGACGACCCACCACGCCGAGTGCACCCTCGAAGCAGGCCGCGTAACCCACTGCGAAGAGCTGTTCGGGGTTCGTGCCACCCCCATCGCCGCCCATCTCCTTCGGCACACGGAGTTGGACGTCCAAGGCTCCGTCATTTGTGCGCCCGTGGCCGCTTGTGCGACCGCCTGTCACGGTTGCCTCCGCCGTGTAAAGAACTCGTGCCATCTCGGCCTCCATTCCGGACCTACAGATTGCCCCGGCCCATGGCTGGGACCTTTCCAGTGTCTGATGGTGATCGCACCCGATGAGCCCGTCGGGACTGGGCCAAATGATCGTCACCTCTGCCACCTCACCGAGACCCAGCCCGCGCCGCTGACCAGCGGCGCCTCGGCCGATCGGCTCGATCAGCAGCGGGTCTGAGTTGCTCGGTCTTGAACAGGCCGATCCTGGACTCCGTCAGCGCGTTGTCCACGTCATAACTGAGGGTGCATGTGCGCCTGTACCCGGCGCCTGATGCCAAGTGCTCACCTGATCTGTTTCGGCGCGCGTGATCGGGCCGGAGCTGATGTGCTGGTACCAGGGGGCCTCGTTCCCGTTCCTTGGGAGAGATCCAGATGAGCGCCTATCGAGTCGCACAGGTGGCCGCCGCCGGCGGTTCGTTCGAGATCATCGAGCGCGAGGTGCCGCAGCCGGGCCCCGGGCACGTGCGGGTGGCTGTGGACGCCTGCGGGATCTGCCACAGTGACGCCGCTTTCGTCAACGCCATGCTTCCGGGCGTCCGTTTTCCGCTGGTCCCCGGGCATGAGATCGCCGGTCGCATCGAGGAGCTCGGCGAGGGCACGGAAAGCGGCTGGCAGGTGGGCGACCGGGTGGCGGTGGGCTGGTTCGGCGGCAGCTGCGGCCACTGCACGCCCTGCAGACAGGGCGACTTCATCGTGTGCGAGAACCTGAAGGTCCCAGGATGGGCGTACGACGGGGGGTACGCCGAGGTGGTGATCGCGCCGGCCGACGCCCTGGCCCGGATCCCCGACGCGCTGGCCGCAACCGATGCGGCACCCCTGGCCTGCGCGGGGGTGACCACGTACAACGGGCTGCGGCGCAGCTCCGCACGGCCGGGCGACCTGGTCGCCGTACTCGGCATCGGCGGGCTCGGCCACCTGGGGGTGCAGTACGCGGCCGCGATGGGTTTCGAGACCGTGGCCATCGCCCGCGGATCCGGCAAGGCCGACTTCGCCAAGCAACTCGGCGCGCACCACTACATCAACAGCACCGCGGGCACCGCCGTCGCAGACACGCTGCAGTCCCTCGGCGGCGCCAAGGCAGTCCTGGCCACCGCCGCCAACTCCGACGCCACCACAGCGACCGTGGAAGGGCTCACCCCCCGCGGCGAGCTGGTGGTCATCGGCGCCGACGCCGAGCCCCTGGGCATCAGCCCGAATCAGCTGCTCCTGAGCGGCAAGGTCATCCGCGGCCACCCGTCCGGCACCGCGCAGGACGTGCAGGACACCATGGCGTTCAGCGCCCTCCACGGGATCCGGCCGATGGTCGAGACCGTGCCGCTCGACCAAGCCGATGAGGCGTACCAAAAGATGATGTCCGGCGCCGCCCGCTTCCGGATGGTGCTCACCACCGGCTGACGTGGCATGTGCCGCCTGATCATCCACCTCCCAGCTCCACCAGGCGGCTCGCCGAACACGAGAAGGCCCAGGCGCCCCCCGACGCCGTCGAACGAACGGGCGAGCGCAGCGCCGCATCGGTTACTGACACGGTGGAATCTCTGTCCAGGAGGCGGCTTGTTGATCAAGGTCGGCAGACGCGGTGTACGAGGTCCTGCCGGCCATGTGCGATTCGTTCCTCGATCTGGTCGGCTGCTTCGGTGAGGTCGGAGGCCGACAGGTAGAACAGGAGAGGGCCGTCCAGGGCGGCGGTGAGCTGGACGGCCAGGACGTCGAGGTCGGCGGCGGCGAGGTGTAGCTGCCCCGGCAGCATTCGGATGTGCATCCTGGAGAGGTTGTCTCTGTTCCGGCCGGTACGGGCTGGCTGCCGTCCAGAGCGGCGCGGGCGATCTCGCGGTGGGCGATCAGGAAGCCGCGCGGGCCCGGCCATAGGCGATCAGGCGGTCCAGCGGCGCGGCGCCCGGGCCCAGCGGTGGCGGTCCGGACAGTACCTGCTCCTGGAAGGCCCGCTCGTCGTCGTCCAGTAGTGCCTGGAAGATCCCCGCGCGGGTACCGAACCGGCGGAACACCGTCCCCTTGCCCAGGCCCGCGCGTTCGGCCAGCGCGTCCGTGGTCAGTTGGTCCGCGCCCTGCTCGGCGAGCATCTCGCGGGCCGTGGCCAGCAGATGCCGCCGGTTGCGTGCGGCGTCGGCACGCTCGGCGCTCGCGGCGCTCCCAAGGGCAGGCGGGACCGCCCCGGGGCGCAACGCACTGACCTGGAGAAAACACTGATGAGCCTGTTCCGTCTGGACGCCAGCATCCTGCCCGGCACCTCGACCAGCGCCGAGCTCGCCGACCTGCTGCAAGCCGAATGGTCCGCCGCCCGCCCCGGCGAGCCGGTCGTCCGCCGCCACCTGGGCACCGATCCACTGCCGGCCGAGCGCTCCCTCGTACTCCTAGCCATTTCTAGGGCGCCACCCGAGGATCGTGACCATGCCGGCGAATCACGCCGTCGACCTGGCTGGTGATCTGCAGATCGCGGGCGTGGTCGATGTCGTCCGGGCTGACCAGGACTGGGCCTAGGTGTATTGACCCGTGAGGTTGGGGACGCGGCTGGCGGGTGGCTGGCCCTTGAGCGCGGTGTGTCCGCGGTGGTGAGTGTAGGTGTGCAGCCAGCGCGGGTAGGCGTCGCGCCGTTCGCTCTCGGTTCGGTAGGGCTTCGCGTAGGCCCATTCGTCGAGCAGGGTGCGGTTGAAGCGCTCTACTTTGCCGTTGGTCTGGGGCCGGTAGGGCCGGGTTCGTTTGTGGGTGATCCCCCCTGCGGCGAGCGCGTCGCGCCAGAGGAATGACTTGTAGCAGGAGCCGTTGTCGGTCAGGACTCGCCGCACCGTGATCCCGCAGGAGGCGAAGTAGGTGTGGGCCCGCTGCCAGAACGCGGTGGCGGTCTCCTTCTTCTCGTCGGTGAGTATCTCGCTGTAGGCAAGGCGGGAGTGGTCGTCGACGGCGTTGTGCAGGTAGCTCACGCCGGCGTTGGCGCGGTTCTTGCGGCCTGCCTGGCGGCCGAGGACCTTGTGGCCGCCGCCGTCAGGGATGTTGCCGAGTTTCTTGATGTCGACGTGGACCAGGTCGCCGGGTGCCGGGTGTTCGCAGCGGCGGATGACCTGGCCTGTGGCGCGGTCCAGGTGGGAGAGGCGGGACAGGCGATAGCGGGTCAGGACGCGGTGGACGGTGGCCGGGTTCAGCCCGAGGAGGTAGGCGATACGGGCCGGTCCCCAGCGGCGCAGGACGCGGACTTTGATGATTTTGCGCTTCCCAGCCGTGCGCCCGCGCCTCCCGCACGCTCACGGCGATATGAGCCGGCCGAACTGACGACGCCTCAACGCCCAACCAGTTACCGGGGTGCGGCTGGCCGGTGGTGACGACAGGATTGCGCCCAGGCAATCGCCGCTGACGAGCTCGACTGCGTAAGTCAGAGGCGTCCAGCAGAGCCCCTCATGTAGGAAGGCTTCCTGCGAATCCGCCAGCGGTATGCGATCCCGTCGACAGTGATCCGGCGGGATCCCCTCTGGTTCAGGGTCATCGCGCCCCCCTCTCCCGTCGTGGACTGTAGCTCCCCTCCGTTGGCCCGTCAGTGGATATTTCTGGCAGCAGCGGCGCCCTTCTTGCCGAAGGGCGTCAGCGCCATGGCTCGGCCACGTTCAGCGCGCTCAAGGAGGGGCTTCCCAGATCCGTTTCGAGACGGTTGCGTCTACGAGCAGTGATTTGGGGTGTCGTACGGTGGCGCCCGCGAGCCGTTCCGGGCTTGTGGGCGCCACCTCGGAGGGGGCCGGTGCCTGCGCGCGTCAGTGGCGCAGCAGCCGGAGGTCGATCGCGTCGGCCATCGCCTTCATGCCTGCGTCGTTGGGGTGGATGTGGTCGCCCGAGTCGTAGACCGGCTTGAGGGCGGCCGGGTTTGCGGGGTCGCGCATGGCCTGGTCGAAGTCAATGACGCCGTCGAAGGCGCCGCTGGTGCGGATCCACTGGTTGACGCTCTGGCGGATCGTCTCGGCGGCGGGCGTGTAGTACCCATTGCCCTTGTCGGGCATCAGGGTCGCGCCGATGATGTTGACGTGGGCGGCGTGTGCCTCGTGGATCAGGGTGCGGTAGCCGTCGATGAGGTCTTGGGCGGTCAGCGGCGCGCCGTTGGGGCCGGCGTTGTTGCCGATGTCGTTGATGCCCTCGAAGAGGATCACGTCCTTGACGCCTGGCTGGCCGAGGGCGTCGTGGCCGAAGCGCTTCAGGGCGCTGACGCCCTGCCAGAGGTTCGGGACGTCGGTGAGGACGCGGTTGCCGCCGATGCCGGCGTCGACAACGCTCAGCTTCTGCGGGCCCGGTTCGGCGCCCAGCCGGCGTCCGAGGAAGTCGGGCCACCGGGTGTAGGTGCCCCTGGAGGAGGCGTAGCCGTCTGTGATCGAGTCACCGAAGGCGACGACGGTGCCCTTCGCGGTCGGCGACAGGACGTCCAGTCCTGCCAGGTAGTACCACGAGGTCGTGGTGGTGCCGAACGCGGCCGCGCTCTCGTCACCGGTGTGATTGCCGGAGGCGATGTAGGTGGTGTCGAACGCGTCGGAGTGCCAGGTGGACGTGCCCGTAGCGCTGGGCACGTAGAGGCTGACGAGCAGGTTCTCCCCGGCGCTGACCGAGATCGGGATGACGTCGCTGATCGCCTCTTCACCGGCGGGGATCGTGACATGGCCGGAGCGGCCGAAGGTAACGTGTCGGGTGGTTCCGCGCGTTGCCTCTCCCCCGCTCGCCTGGATGGCGACGTCCACGGCGTTGACGTCGAGTGGGGTGTGGCTGTACCGGTTGGACAGGGTGATGCGTACGTCCGAGCCGGCGATGCTGCTGTGGACCACCATCCGGATGGTCTGGTTGTTGAAGGCCGGGCCGCCGGTCGTCATGCTGGGCGACCAGGCGCTGACCCGGGTGCCCTTGCCATGAGACGAAGGCGCGGCGGTGCTTGCCGCGTTCGCGGTGCTCAGGGGAGCGACCGCCAAGGCTATGCTCGCCAACGCGCCGACCACGGACAGCAAGGCTCTGCGACGCGGTCGGCAACTCGCCGCCATGCGCCCTTCCTTGGGGGACATCGTCGATCTCTCCACTCTTCTCGTCGCCCGCAGCGGGTGTGTGCGGGTTCACTACGTCGGGGTGACGTTCTGTGGGGGGCGCACGCAAGCAGAAACATCCCATGTATAGCCCGCGAGATAACCCCTGTAAATGCCGTGGACACAGCAAATATCCCTCCCAACTGGGAGTTTGCCGTGCCCGCCATTGGGGCATGGAGGCTCGGATGTCAGGTCGGGGAGACCAGACATCGGGTGACACGCCATAGGGGCGGGGGCTCAGCCACCGTGGAGGGCGAGCCTCGTCGCTGATCGGGCGGGCGGGGCGAGCCGGTCTGCCCAGCGCCCGGGCTGCGCCGGGGAGTTGCTGTCGGTGTCGGAGGTGGCCGGACCCCGGTGGTGCCCGGGCCAGGGTTCGGGCAGGGCGAACACCGGCTGGCTCACGGTGTTCCAGCTGCGTGGACCGGCCGGGCAGTAGGTGGCGGCCGCGTCGCAACCGGCGAGACGGCCGCACTGCCATGTTTTGCGACCGGCACAGGGCCGACCCACCTCGGAATCCCGTGCTTTCCCCTAGCCACCGCTGAGAGCGGACTGGGATCTACACTGAATAGCAGTTGAATCTCTTTGTGGAGGATCCGGGTGGCCGGGGACGTGAAACAGTCAGCGAAGGACAAGGCGTACGACTGGGTCAAGAACCGGGTACTGCATGGCGGGTATGAGGGCGGCGACCTGATCAGCGAGGGCGACGTCTCCAAGGAACTGCAGATGTCGCGCACCCCGGTGCGGGAAGCCTTCCTGCGCCTGGAGGTGGAGGGGCTGCTGCGGCTCTACCCGCAGCGCGGGGCGCTGGTCGTGCCGGTGTCGTCCACCGAGGTCCGGTCGGTCCTGGAGGCCCGCGAAGTACTTGAGCAGTTCGCGGTGCGGAAGCTGATCGGCGGGTCGTCGGCGGCGCGCCAGGCGCTGAGCAAGGAGCTCGCGGACCACCTGGAACGGCAGCGGGAGCTGCTCGGCAGCGGAGACACCGACACGTTCCTTGAAGAGGACCGCCTCTTTCACACCAGCATGCTCGCAGCTGCGAACAATGCTCTGATCACGCGATTTTATACGTCGCTGCGGGACCGTCAGGTCCGCATGACAGCCGAGTCTGTTGTGGCCGACCCGGGCCGGCGCGAGACGATCCTGGCCGAGCATGGCGAGATCGCGTACGCCGTGCGCGCCGGCGACATCGAAAGGGCCCAGGAGGCGGTACGCACCCACCTGGCCAGCACACGATTGGCCCTGGGCCTGGTATAACCTCGATCTTTCGCGAGAGCTCGTCAGCTTGCTGACGAGCTCCTTTGCGTTTGTTGAGTCCGGGAGTTGGGGTGTGGGGGCAGGTTCGACCCGGGGCGATTCAGTTCGGCCTCCGGCTGCCGCGCCGGCCAGTGAATCGATCGTCTCCCTGGCTCAGTGGCTCGGCCACTCGGACGCGGTCCCTAAGCTTGTTGTTTAAGTGCGCCACGAGCGCAGAGAGTGAGGTTGATGTAGGTAGACCCACTTGATGCGCTGCTGTGCAGATGATGAAGGTTTTGTGGCCCTTCGGCGTCGCCCTTCGGGGGGAGGCGTCAAACCACCTCAAGCCGCCTCGGCTGAAGACCGTCTTGGTGAGCGTTGAGGAAAAGGCGTCCGAGAGGCGTCAGGTGGAGACCGGAAAGGCGAGCGTAAGCGAACCGCTGACGACGTGTCGAAACAAGCGACTGGCATCAAAACCGCAGCGGTTAAATGGCGCCGGGATGAGCCTGGAGGTGCCCGTCTATTGGCCAGGTGGTGTCCGGCATGGAGGCGGCGCGAGTCCGGTCTGCGGCTTGCGCGGAACGTGGGAAGGCGAGTGCCGACACAGTCGTTCGTGCTTCGAAAGAACCCGGATGGCGAGAGGGAGCGCGCCAGGCGGCAGAAACCGTGAGGCGTTGAGTACCGAAATGCGGCACGCGCCGGCGGACCGGCTCGTAGTAGCGATGAAGCCTTGCACTCGGCTCTGTCCACCTGGCCGTGCGCGGGCGCGGACCCTGCCGAGGTCGCCCAGCACGCCGGCAACAGCGTCGAGGTCCTTCTGACCCGCTACGCGAAATACCTCTACGACCGGCAGTCCATCAACAACCAGCGCATCGAGCACCTGTTGCGCGCCTACGACCAGCTGCCCGAGGCGGATCAGTAGCGTTGGGGCTGAAACGGTAACGACCCACGAAACCGTGTGCGTTTCGCCACGT
>NZ_JBSFMS010000159.1:0-15315 GCF_053599675.1 Streptomyces sp. NPDC000880
TCTAACCGCCTACGCGCATGCTACCCCCGCGCGGGGCGGTACTGCGTGTAAACCCGCTGGACGGGGCGGCCCCCCCGGGCGGGGGGTCGGGACGAGTCGTCCCGACCCCCGTCCGCAGGCTTACGCCTCGTCGTTGTCGACCCAGCTCATGAGCTTGCGCAGCTCCTTGCCGGTGGTCTCCAGCAGGTGGTTCTCGTCCTGCTTCTTGTACTCGTTGTACTTCTTCAGACCGCCGTGGTACTCGTCCATCCAGTTCTTGGCGAAAGTGCCGTCCTGGATCTCGGCGAGAACCTTCTTCATCTCGGCCTTGGTCTGGTCCGTGATGATGCGGGGGCCCGTGACGTAGTCGCCCCACTCGGCGGTCTCGGAGATCGACCAGCGCATCTTCTCCAGGCCGCCCTCGTACATCAGGTCCACGATCAGCTTCAGCTCGTGGAGGCACTCGAAGTACGCGATCTCCGGCTGGTAGCCGGCCTCGGTCAGGGTCTCGAAGCCCGCCTTGACCAGTGCGGAGGCGCCACCGCAGAGCACGGCCTGCTCGCCGAACAGGTCGGTCTCGGTCTCCTCGGTGAAGGTCGTCTTGATGACGCCGGCGCGGGTGCCGCCGATGCCCTTGGCGTACGAGAGCGCCAGCTCGAAGCCCTTGCCGCTGGCGTCCTGCTCGACGGCCGCGATACACGGAACGCCGCGGCCCTCCTCGTACTGGCGGCGGACCAGGTGGCCCGGACCCTTCGGGGCGACCATGGCGACGTCGACGCCGGCCGGCGGCTTGATGAAGCCGTAGCGGATGTTGAGGCCATGGCCGAAGAACAGCGCGTCGCCGTCCTTCAGGTTGTCCTTGATGGACTCCTCGTAGACCTGGGCCTGGAGCGGGTCCGGGACCAGGATCATGATGACGTCGGCCTCGGCGGCGGCCTCGGCGGGGGTCACCACGCGCAGGCCCTGCTCCTCGGCCTTGGCCTTGGACTTGGAACCCTCGTGCAGACCGACGCGGACGTCGACACCCGAGTCACGGAGCGACAGCGCGTGGGCGTGGCCCTGGCTGCCGTAGCCGATGACCGCGACCTTGCGGTTCTGGATGATGGACAGGTCGGCGTCGTCGTCGTAGAACAGCTCGGCCACAGGGATATCTCCTTGGTGTGCACGTCATTGGAATGACGCTGTTTGCGTCCCACCGTACGGCGGGAGGGGGTGAGGATGGCGGGGGGTCTCGCTAGGCGGAACGGTCGAGGGCCCGCAGGGACCGGTCCGTGATGGACCGGGCGCCCCGCCCTATGGCGATCGTGCCCGACTGGACGAGCTCCTTGATGCCGAACTGCTCCAGCATCTTCAGCATTGCTTCGAGCTTGTCACTCGAACCGGTTGCCTCGATGGTGACCGCCTCGGGCGAGACGTCCACGGTCTTGGCGCGGAACAGCTGGACGATCTCGACGATCTGGGAGCGGGTCTCGTTGTCCGCGCGGACCTTCACCAGCACGAGCTCGCGCTGGATCGCGCCGCCGGGCTCGAGTTCGACGATCTTCAGAACGTTGACCAGCTTGTTGAGCTGCTTGGTCACCTGCTCCAGCGGCAGGTCCTCGACATTGACCACGATGGTGATGCGGGAGATGTCGGGGTGCTCGGTGACACCGACGGCGAGCGAGTCGATGTTGAAACCGCGGCGGGAGAACAGGGCGGCGATCCGGGCGAGGATGCCGGGCGTGTTCTCCACCAGGACGGAGAGCGTGTGCTTGGACATGTGCGTCGTTCCTCTTCCTACGGCTCTCAGTCGTCTTCGTTGTCGCCGAAGTCGGGGCGGACGCCAAGCGCTGCCATGACCTCGTCGTTGGAGGTGCCGGCGGCGACCATCGGCCACACCTGGGCGTCCTCGTGGACGATGAAGTCGATGACGACGGGGCGGTCGTTGATCGCGTTGGCCTCGGCGATGACCTTGTCCAGGTCGTCCGGGGACTCGCAGCGCAGCGCGTAGCAGCCCATGGCCTCCGACAGCTTGACGAAGTCGGGGACGCGGGTGCCCTGGCGCGCCGTGGTGCTCGCGCCGACCTGGGAGCCGGCCACGTGGTGCCCGGTGTCATCGCTGTGCAGGACGGTGCTGGAGTAGCGCTGGTTGTAGAAGAGGGCCTGCCACTGGCGAACCATCCCGAGCGCGCCGTTGTTGATGATCGCGACCTTGATCGGGATGTTGTTCAGCGCGCAGGTGGTGAGCTCCTGGTTGGTCATCTGGAAGCAGCCGTCGCCGTCGATGGCCCAGACCGTGCGGTCCGGCATGCCGGCCTTGGCGCCCATCGCGGCCGGGATCGCGTAGCCCATCGTTCCGGCGCCGCCGGAGTTCAGCCAGGTGGCGGGCTTCTCGTAGTCGATGAAGTGGGCGGCCCACATCTGGTGCTGGCCGACGCCCGCGGCGTAGATGGTGTCCTCGGGGGCGAGCCGGCCGATGCGCTGGATGACCTGCTGCGGCGAGAGGCTGCCGTCGTCCGGCTGGTCGTAGCCGAGCGGGTAGGTCTCGCGCCAGCGGCTGAGGTCCTTCCACCAGGCGTCGTAGTCGCCGGTGTGGCCTTCACTGTGCTCGGCCTGGACGGCCTGGACCAGGTCGGCGATGACCTCGCGGGCGTCACCGACGATCGGCACGTCCGCGGTGCGGTTCTTGCCGATCTCGGCCGGGTCGATGTCGGCGTGGACGATCTTGGCGTACGGGGCGAAGCTGTCCAGCTTGCCGGTGACGCGGTCGTCGAAGCGGGCTCCGAGGGCGACGATCAGGTCGGCCTTCTGCAGCGCGGTGACGGCGGTGACCGCACCGTGCATGCCCGGCATCCCCACGTGCAGCGGGTGGCTGTCGGGGAACGCGCCCAGTGCCATCAGGGTGGTGGTGACGGGGGCGCCGGTGAGCTCGGCGAGGACCTTCAGCTCGGCGGTGGCGCCGGCCTTGAGGACGCCGCCGCCGACGTACAGGACGGGTCGCCGGGACTGGACGATCAGCTTGGCGGCCTCGCGGATCTGCTTGGCGTGCGGCTTGGTCACCGGGCGGTAACCGGGCAGGTCCTGCTGCGGCGGCCAGCTGAAGGTGGTCTGCGCCTGGAGGGCGTCCTTGGCGATGTCGACGAGGACCGGGCCCGGGCGTCCGGTGGAGGCGATGTGGAAGGCCTCGGCGATGGTGCGCGGGATGTCGTCGGCCTTGGTCACCAGGAAGTTGTGCTTGGTGATCGGCATCGTGATGCCGACGATGTCCGCCTCCTGGAAGGCGTCCGTGCCGATCGCCTTGGAGGAGACCTGGCCGGTGATCGCGACCAGCGGCACGGAGTCCATGTGCGCGTCGGCGATCGGGGTGACCAGGTTGGTGGCGCCGGGGCCCGAGGTCGCCATACAGACGCCGACCTTGCCGGTGGCCTGGGCGTAGCCGGTCGCCGCGTGGCCGGCGCCCTGCTCGTGGCGGACCAGGACGTGGCGGACCCTGGTGGAGTCCATCATCGGGTCGTACGCGGGGAGGATGGCGCCGCCGGGGATGCCGAATACCGTGTCGGCCCCCACTTCCTCGAGAGAGCGGATGAGGGACTGCGCGCCCGTGACGTGCTCAACTGCAGCGGTGTGTCCGCCGGTACGGGCCCGCGGCTGCGGATGGTGGGCCCCGGTGGCCTGCTCGGTCATCGGCATTCTCTTCTCGAAGCTGAGGGTTTTTGCGAGGGTTTGGGGTGTGCCTGTGCAACAAAAAACCCCTCGTGCCGTGAGGCAGGCGAGGGGAGCGCGTCGGGAGGGGTCTGCAGGGCTTTCGCGGCCCTGCTCAGCCGACGCGCTTTCCAAGTACGAGAATTCGGGTGCGCATGGCATTGACCCTCTCCCCGGCGCGCCATGACTGTCAAGTGGGTGGGACGCGCGTCTCATTATTTGAGCCATTGCGGGCAGGGAAGATGCCGCCTGTCAGGGCGGGCAGGGCGATTCCGCCGGGCACCGGGAACTCGTCGCGGACCAGGGCGCGGCGCAGCCGGTACTCGTCGAGCGGCCCCGAGAAGGCCATGCCCTGGCCGTGCGTGCACCCCATGGCGCGCAGTGCGAGCACCTGCTCGGGCATGTCCACGCCGTCCGCCACGGACTGCATGCCGAGGTCGCAGGCGATCCGCAGCAGCCCCGCGGTGATCTTGTGCAGCCGGGCGGACTCGACGACGCCCTCGACCAGCCCCCTGTCCAGTTTCAGTACGTCCACAGGGAGCCTGCGCAGTGCGTTGATGGCGGCGTATCCGCTGCCGAAGCCGTCCAGGGCGATCCGTACGCCGAGTCTGCGCAGCGCGACGAGCCGCTGCTCCAGATCGTCGAAGGAGATCCGCGGATCGCTGTCGGCGAGCTCGATGACCAGCGCCCCCGACGGCAGCCCGTGCCGGGTGAGGAGGGCTTCGATGGAACCGAGCGGCAGGGACTTGTCCAGCAGCCGGCCGGCCGAGAGCCGGACCGACACGGGCACCCGGTGGCCCGCCCTGCTGCGCTCGGCAGCCTGCTCCACGGCCTCTTCGAGCAGCCAGCGGCCGAGCTCGGCCGTGCGGGCAGCCTCTGGAGTGTCCGCACTGTCGGCGACCCGCAGGAATTCGGCCGGGGTGAACAGGATGCCCTGAGGGGAGCGCCAGCGGGCCTGGGCGGCGACCGCGGCGATACGGCCTGTGACGATGCTCACCACGGGCTGGTGGAGCAGCGCGAACTCGCCCTCGTGCAGGGCGCTGCGGAGCCGGGCTGCCAGCTCGGTGCGGCGTACCACGTCGGCCTGCATCTGCGGGGCGTACAGCTCGACGCGGTCCTTGCCCGCGGCCTTGGCGCGGTACATGGCGAGATCGGCGTTGCGCATCAGGTCGGTGGGGGTGATGGCGGGCTCGGCGAAGGCCACCCCAATGGAGGCGGCCACCCGCACTTCGCGGCCGTCCACGCGGTATGGCTGGGAGAGGGTCAGGCGCAGCCGGTCGGCGATCTCGCGTACCTGGTACTGACGGGCGGACTGGTCGCGGGAGCCGTCGCCGACAACGAGGGCCGCGAACTCGTCACCGCCCAGACGGGCTGCGGTGTCCCCGGACCGTACCGAATCCTGCAGCCGGCGGGCCGCCTGGATCAGCAGCTCGTCGCCGGCCAGGTGGCCGAGGCGGTCATTGACCCCCTTGAAACCGTCGAGGTCGATGAAGAGCACGGCGGTGCCGGAGTCGCCCGCGCGGCGGCCGGTGAGGGCCTGGCGGACGCGCTCGGTGAAAAGGGCGCGGTTGGGCAGGTCGGTGAGCGGGTCGTGCTCGGCGTTGTGCTGCAACTGCGCCTGCAGCCGGACCCGTTCGGTGATATCGCGGCTGTTGAAGATCAGCCCACCCTGGTGGCGGTTGACCGTGGACTCCACATTGAGCCAGTCGCCGCTGCCCGATCTGAAGCGGCAATCGATCCGCGTGGTCGGCTCATCGGCCGGCGGAGCGGCGAGAAACCGGCGCACTTCATGGATCACCCGGCCGAGGTCCTCGGGGTGGATCAGACAGGCCAGCTCGGAGCCGATGAGCTCCTCGGCCTCGCGGCCGTAGACACCGGCGGCTGCGGGGCTGACATAGCGCAGTATCCCGCTGGGGGCGGCGATCATGATGACGTCGCTCGACCCCTGCACCAGCGAGCGGAAGTGGTTCTCCTTCTGCGCCAGCTCGTGGGTGAGGGCGATGTTGTCGAGGAGCATGATGCCCTGCCGGACGACCAGGGCGAGGACCACGGTGCAGCCGGTGAGGACGACGACCCGGTCCACTCGGCGGCCCTCAATGACGTTGTAGAGAATGCCGAGTGTGCAGACGGCGGCAGCGAGATACGGGGTGAGGGCGGCCAGCGAGCCGGCGACGGGACGGCTGGGGTGGCGGGGGCCGCGCGGGGGCCTGGCCGTCTCGGCCGTACGGCGTGCGCCCCAGGGGGCGTACGCGAGCAGCAGCGAACCGGCGAACCAGCCCGCGTCGAGGAGCTGGCCCGAGCGGTAGCTCTCGCGCAGCAGCGGCGAGGTGAACAGGGCGTCGCACAGGACGGTCAGGGCGAGCGCGGCGATGGCGGTGTTGATCGCGGAGCGGTTGGTGGCCGAGCGCCGGAAGTGCAGCGCGAGCACCAGGCTGACCAGCACGATGTCCAGCAGTGGATACGCGAGGGCGAGCGCGGCGGGAGCCACGCTCTCGCCCTGGACGCGCGCGGTGTGGGCGAGCGCGATGCTCCAGGAGAGGGTGAGGAGGGAGCCGCCGATCAGCCAGGCGTCCAGCGCGAGGCAGACCCAGCCCGCCCTGGTGACCGGGCGCTTGGCGAGGACGAGGAGGCCGACGATGGCGGGCGGCGCGAAGCAGAGGAAGAACAGGTCGGCGATCGAGGGACTCGGTACCTCGCGGTCCAGCACGACCTCGTACCACCCCCAGACGGCGTTCCCGCACGATGCCATCGCGGAGGAGACCGCGAACAGCAGCCAGGCGGGCCGAAAGCGGCTGTGCTTGGAACGGGCGTAGATCAAGCAGGAGACCGTGGCGACCAGGGCGGCGGCGCTCAGCCCGAAGTCGCCCATGACCAGAGCGACTTCGGGCGAACCCCAGCCGACGGCGGCGCCCACACCGTAACCGGAGCAGATGGCGGCGAGGAGGATCTGGGAGCGCAGCCCCGCGGCGCCGCCGGAGAACGCCTGGCGGGCCAGGAGCACCCCCGGGGCGCTCACGGGGCCGCCGCGGGGAGCGCCGCCGTCGGTGTGACAGTGATCGGAGCGACTATTTGCGTCGCAGCGTGCGAGGGTCGTCGGCGGCGGCCTCGCCGCGTCGGATCGTTCGTGCAATGGCCGTGCATCGCCCGTCGCCCCCCTCGAAGTCTGATCGGCAGTCAGGTCGCGCTACTGCACCGCCCCTGCCTGGTGCAGCCCCCAGGTCGGGACGATACACCAGTCTCGTCACTCAGGGACATAGCACCTCTACTCTCCGTGACCACCAGCCGCCTTGTTGCCACATGGCGCAACCAAACGACTTCATAGAGTGCACGAAGCGCGGGCGCGAAGGGTTCACTGTCCGGTCGTGAGCACCACGTTGTGCACCGGCTCGCCCGCGGCGAAACGGGTGAGCTGTCCGGCCAGCAGCCGCTTGGCGCGCGGCATGAAAGCCGAGGTGGAGCCGCCCACATGGGGGCTGATGAGGACACCGGGGGCGTGCCAGAGGGGGTGGCCCTGGGGCAGCGGCTCCGGGTCTGTGACATCAAGGGCGGCGGTGATGCGTCCGCTCTCCACCTCCGCGAGCAGGGCTTTGGTGTCGACGACCGGGCCTCGGGCGACGTTCACCAGCAGCGCGCCATCCTTCATCCGGGCCAGAAAACCGGCGTTGGCCAGGCCTTTCGTCTGCTCGGTGAGCGGGGTGGACAAGATCACGACATCCGCGTCCGGGAGCAGCGCGGGCAGGTCGGTGAGTGCGCGCACTTCGCCGCGCTCCGCAGTGCGGGCGGAGCGCGCGACGCGCGCCACCCGCGCGCATTCAAACGGCGCGAGCCGGTCCTCGATGGCGGCGCCGATCGATCCGTATCCCACGATGAGCACCGACTTGTCGGCGAGCGCCGGATAGAAGCCGGACCGCCATTCCTCCTTGTCCTGGCCGTGTACGAAGCCGGGGACACCGCGCAGGGAGGCGAGGATCAGGGCCAGGGTGAGCTCGGCGGTGGAGGCTTCGTGGACGCCCTTGGCGTTGCACAGGCGCACGCCGGCGGGCAGCAAGCCGAGTCCGGGTTCCACATGGTCGATCCCCGCGGAGAGGGTCTGGATGACGCGTACGGATGTCATCGCGGCCAGCGGGCGGACGGCGACCTCCAAGCCCTTCATGTACGGGACGGCGTAGAAGGCACAGTCGGCGGGGTCGGCGGGAAAGTCAGGACCGCCGTCCCAGAAAAGGTAGTTGAGGCCCGAGTCCGAGGGGTCGGGAAGCCCTTGGATCTCGTCGGCCGGAATCGGGAGCCACACATCTGAAGTCATGGTCAAGAGGCTATGCGAAGGATCTCGGTCCGCATTGGTTAGTTTGGTCAGCGGCCGAAGGAGGGGTACGGACAGTTGGAGCGCAGGACAATCGGTGCGGCGGCCCTCGAAGTGGGCGCGATCGGGCTCGGCTGTATGCCGATGAGCTGGGCGTACAGCAACTCCCAGCAGCGCGGGGAGCGATCGCTGCGCACGGTGCACACCGCGCTCGACGCCGGCTGCGGCCTGCTGGACACGGCCGATATGTACGGGCCCTTCACCAATGAGCTGCTGATCGGGCGGGTGCTGAAGGAGCGGCGCGGGGACGCGTTCGTATCGACGAAGGTCGGGCTGCTCGTCGGCGATCAGCATGTGGTCGCCAACGGGCGACCTGGGTATGTGAAGCGGGCCTGTGACGCCTCGCTGCGGCGGCTGCAGACCGATGTGATCGATCTCTATCAGCTGCACCGGACGGATCCGGAGGTTCCGGTCGAGGAGACCTGGGGCGCGATGGCGGAGCTGGTGAGCGCGGGAAAGGTGCGGGCGCTGGGCATGTGCGCGGTGGGGGCGCGCGCGTCCAGGCGCTCCGGGGCGCATCTGCACGAGGGAACGATCCGGCAGCTGGAGCGGGTGCAGCAGGTGTTCCCGGTGAGCGCGGTGCAGGCGGAGCTGTCGGTGTGGTCGCCGGAGGCGCTGGAGCGGCTGTTGCCGTGGTGCGAGGCGCGGGGGGTGGGGTTCCTGGCGGCGATGCCGCTGGGGAACGGATTTCTGACGGGGACGCTCACGCCGGGGCAGGGCTTCGAGCCTGACGACGTGCGGGCGCGGCATCCGAGGTTCACGGCCGAGATGATGGCGGCGAACCAGCCGGTGGTGGCGGGGCTGCGGCGGATCGCCCAGCGGCATGGCGCGTCTCCTGCCCAGGTCGCGCTGGCGTGGGTACTGGGGCGGGGGCGGAATGTGGTGGCGGTGCCGGGGGCGAAGCGGGAGGAGTGGGTGGTGCAGAACGCGGGGGCGGCGGATCTTGAACTGACGGGGCGGGATCTGGCGGAAGTGGCGGAACTGCCGTCGGCGCGGGGATCCTGGGACTGAGTGAACTCTCGCTCGTTCTTCTGGCTCTTGACGGAAGATCGGGAACCTGGGGGGCGGCTGCGGTGTAAGAACAGTAGTCAGGCAGTTCAAGCAGCCGTCGAAGGGATCAGAACTGTGCAACGTCCTGCTGTTACAGCCGTGCTGTCCACTGCCGTGCTTCTGCTCGTGGCCGGGTGCTCGTCCGGTGACGGCGAGGCGCCTGCCGGCCGGAAGGGGGCGACGTCCGCCACCACGGCCCCCGCCGCATCCGCCTCGGGAGGGTCGCCGAGTCCGACGGGCCCGCCCGCGAAGGGCTCGGTGAAGGTGGTGTCCACACTGACGCAGGACCTGAAGTCGCCGTGGGGCGTCGCCGCGCTGCCCGAAGGCGATCTGCTGGTCGCCTCGCGCGACGAGGGGACGATCAGCCGGGTCGACGCGGAGAGCGGCAAGCAGACCGTGATCGGCTCGGTGCCGGGGGTCTCCCCGGGTGGCGAGGGCGGGCTGCTGGGCCTGGCGGTCTCCCCCTCGTTCGCCTCGGACCATCAGGTGTACGCGTACTTCACCACCGAGTCGGACAACCGCATCGCCCGCATGCTGTACGAGGAGCAGAAGCCGGCAGAACAGCAACTGGGCGCGCCGGACACGGTGTTGAGGGGCATCCCCAAGGGCCTCGTACACAACGGCGGACGGATCGCGTTCGGCCCGGACAAGATGCTCTATGCAGGCACGGGCGAGACGGGCGACACGGGGCTCGCGCAGGACAGGAAGTCGCTCGGCGGCAAGATCCTGCGGATGACCCCGGACGGGCAGCCGGTGCACGGCAATCCGGACGCCGACTCCGTCGTCTACTCATGGGGCCACCGCAATGTGCAGGGGCTCGCCTGGGACTCCGACAAGCGCCTGTGGGCCGCCGAGTTCGGCCAGAACACCTGGGACGAGCTCAACCTGATCGAGCCGGGGAAGAACTACGGCTGGCCGGAGGTGGAGGGCAAGGGCGGCGGCTCCGGTTTCGTCGACCCGGTGGCCCAGTGGAGGACGGCGGAGGCCTCGCCGAGTGGCATCGCGTACGCATCGGGCTCGATCTGGATGGCGTCACTGAAGGGCGAGCGGCTCTGGCGAATCCCGCTGGCGGGCGCGGAACCCTCGGCGGAGCCCCAGTCGTTCCTGGAGGGGATCCACGGCCGTCTGCGCACGGTCCTGTCGGTGGGCGGAACCGAGGTCTGGCTCGTCACGAGCGAGACGGACCGCCGGGGATCACCCGAGCCGGGGGACGACAAGATCCTCCAACTGGAGGTGAAGTAGGGGTGTACGGCTCGGGGCGCGGCTGCCGCCGGGCGCGGGCACCGGCCGTCAGGCGCCACGCCGCCCTGTCTGCTCAGGCCGATGCGGCCATCGGTGTCCAACAGGCCTTATTTTCGGGAGAGTTCGACGCCCTCGGTGAGGATGTCGACCGCCTCCCGTGAGCGGCCGACGCCCTCCAGCACGGACGGCAGATTCACATGCGTACGCCCCACGTGCGCGGGCAGGCCAAGGGCGACGGCCCGCTCCTTGACCGCGCACATCTCCGCGAGCCCCTCATCGATGTTGCCCGCGTCGACCATGAGGCTGCCGAGGGTGAGGCGGGCCCGTAGCTCGTTGTTCTCCTCGCCGACCATGCGCGCATACTCCACGGCGAGCTCGGCGGTCGCCAGGCTGCCCGGCCCCGGGTCGTGCACCATGCCCCAGCTCGCCGCCTCCGCGAGCACCTCCGCGTGGACGGCGGACGGCGGCAGTCCGCGCACCAGCTCCTGCGCGGCCGCCAGCTCCGCCCACCCGTCGCCGCGGCCCAGCGACGAGACGAGCCGGGAGCGCTGGACGGAGAACCAGGCGCTGCGCAGCGCGTCGTTCTCCGCCTCCGCCAGCCGCTGCCCGCGCTTGGTGATCTTCAGCGCGCGTTCGCGCTCGCCACTGAGCCGGCCCGCGACGGACGCCTCGGCCATCAGGTCGAGGAAGCGCAGCGGCGTGGTGGCCGGATCGCAGCCGCACGGAGGGTACGCCTCCGCGTAGTCGACCGGCCGCAGCGCCGTCCGCACCTCCTCCGGCGCGCTGTCCCAGAGCTCCATCGCCCGCCCCAGCAGCCGCAGTTGCTCGGCGTACGCATGCCGCCGCCGCGCCTCGACCGAGGCGCTCAGCACCGCAGGGAGGGCCTTCGCGGCGTCATTCGCGTGGTACCAGTAGCTGGCGAGGCGCATTGCCCGCTCCTCGCACCGTACGAGCGCCGGGTCGGCCTCCAGCGCCTCGGCGTAACGCCTGCTGAGCCGGGAGCGCTCGCCGGGCAGCAGATCGTCGCCCACGGCCTCGCGCGCGAGGGAGTGCCGGAAGCGGTAGCCGTCGCCGTCCGGCGTGGCCACCAGGATGTTCGCGCCCACCGCGGCGCGCAGCGCCTCTATGAGGTCGTCCTCACAACGGCGTCTTGCGATGCCCCGACTCTCGTCGCTCAGAGGGGTCCGCCACATCGGGAGGGTGCCGCATCTTCGCGCGGAGGGGGTCCTTGGAGGCGGCGGGGATGCGTACGCCCAACTGCCTAAGGCCCCTGCTCGCCCGGCCTTAGGGGCGCTGCTCGCCCGGCCCTTGGGATCGCTGCTCGCCCGGCCTTAGGGGGGCGCTGCCCGCTCGCGTTCAGGGCCGCTGCTCGTAGATGTACGGAGTGGTGGTGCTCAGCGGGGCGAAGCCGAGCCGTTGCAGGATCGGGCGGCTCTGACTGGAGGCGTCGACCTGCAGGAAGCGGTAGCCGCTCGCGGCGGCGATACGGGCCCGGTGGGCGATCAGTGCCCGGTAGATGCCACGGCCGCGCCAGGCGGACACGGTGCCGCCGCCCCAGAGGCTCGCGAATTCGGTTCCCGGGTGGAGCTCCATCCGCGCCCCGCAGACCGGCTGTTCGCCGGCCAGCGCGACGGTCAGGCCGATGGTGTCCGGGGTCTGGGCCAACTGGGCGAGGAGCTGTTCGCGCAGCCGGGTCCCGCTCGTGCCGAAGGCCTGCTCGTGCACGTCGGCCAGGAGATCCACGCCCGCCGGGTCGGTGACCGGTTCCAGCCTGATGCCGTCAGGGGGTTCGACGTCGGTGGGCAGGTCGCGGATCTCGGCGACCATCAGGGTTTCTTCGGGCTCGGGTGTGAAGCCGGCCGCCCGCAGCCGCGCGCCGAGGTCGCCAGGCCGGTCGTAGGAGTACAGCTTCCACTCGAAGTCCCGCCCCAGGGCGGTGAAGTACCGCACCTGCTCGGCGATCGCGGCGTCGGCCGTGGCGGGGTCCAGGCCTGACCAGACGACGCCGTTCCAGTCGCCGTCGACTCCGGCCCGCCGCACCACGTCGCCGGCCCGCTCGGCTCCTTCGCCACGCTGCCGCAGCTGGTGGTCGAACAGGCTGAGTACCGCGTCATGATCCATCCGCTCAGTGCAGCACCGGACGGACAGACGCACCAACAGGTTTCTGGGCCGCAGCTACGACTACGAGCCTGCGCTGGGCAGCGACAGGAAGAGGTCGAAGTACATGCCGACGGAGAAGATCAGCCCCAGGACGCCCAGTACGACTCCGGCCACGGCGAAGGCCCGTACCCAGCCGGCCCTCTGCGGCAGGGCGAACACAGCCAGGCCGACGAGCAACGCGAGCAGCGCGAAGATGCCGTTGAACAGGGCGGTGGTGTGCCAGGCGTCGCCGTAGATCGCGGAAATCTGCTGGGCGGGGGTGCCGCCCTGCGAGGTCTTGATCTGGCCGATCAGCGTCTGCCGCTCGGCGGCGACCCTGCCGACCCAGCTGCCGCTGAGTGCCACGACGCCGAGGCCGGCCGAGACGACGCCCGCGGCGGCGGCTCCGAGGCCGGAGGAGGCGCGCGGCGTCTCGTCGGCAGCCTCGGCCTCGGCTTCGGCCTCGTCCCTGTCCTCGTCGGTAAGAGGCTCGGCGGGCTCGGCAGGCTCGACCTGCTCGGCGGCAGCCGCGTCGGGCACGTCCGTCACGTCGGTCGTGCCAGTGATCTCTTTGGTCTCGGTGGGGTTCATGCGCCGCACGCTAGGGGCCGATTCTGAGAGTCCCCTTAACGACGACCAAACCCCTGGGCGACCACCCCTTAACGCCTGGCCTCAGCGAACTTCCTGCGCCCGCAGCTCCCGCCACTCCGGCGCCAGCACCGACCAGACCTCCATGTCGTGCCGTACGCCCTCGTACGGGTAACTCTCCCGCAGCACCCCCTCCCGCACCATCCCCAGCCGCTTGGCGACATTGATGCTCGCGGTGTTCCCCGAGGCCACCTGCCACTCGAGACGGTGCATTCCACGCTCGTACACCGCCCAGTCGATGATCACGCGCGCGGCTCGTGTGACGAGCCCGCGCCCGGCCGCCGACGGCTCCAGCCAGCAGCCCGCCTCGCACGCGCCGCTCGCGGTGTCCCAGATACGGAACAGGACACCGCCGACGAGGGTCCCGTCCAGCCAGATCCCGTAGATGCGCCCGCCGTCCGCGGCCTGCTTGTCGGCGTACGACTGGAGGAAGGCCCGCGCCGAGTCGACATCCGTGGCGACGGCGGCGAGTGCGACGTACTGGCCGATGAACTCCCGGCCCCGGTCGATATGGGCGAGGTACTCCTCGGCCTGCCAGGGCTCCAGCGGCCGCAGTTCCGCCCCGTCGCCGCCCAGCGGTGTCGCAAACATCGTCTTCCTCCGGCCCGGTTACGGCACGAGCTGTCCGTCCTCGCTCGCGCGCTGCCCAGGGATCTTCGCATGCACGCGGCACTCGGGCGGCTCGATGCTGATACGCGGCAGTGGGCGGTCCAGCCGGCGCGGCAGCCACCAGTTCAGTCGTCCAGGTCGGCCTCGTCGACGTAGGCCGGCGGGCGGATCGTGGCGACGCTGCTCGCGAACCCGCGATGAAGCTGAGCGAGTCCATCGCCTTCGACGCCGCGGAGGATGCCCGCCGGTGCCCGGCCTGTGAACACCGCCGATTTCGGCGCGATCTGAGCGGTGAATGCCCAAACGTGCGGCGGGTGTTGTCGGTGGCGGCTGGCACGATGGATGACATGGAAAACACGGGGACCAACCTGCCGATCCTGACACCCGGCGACGCCGCGGAGTTCGCCCTGACGCTCCATGACGCGCCCGACGCGTACCTCGACCGGGACCCGGTCCCGGTACTGGCGTACGACCCGGGCGCCTCGCTCCGGGACCGGCGGCAGGCCTTCCGCGAGGTGTACGACGCAATAGTGGCCAGGATCGGCGAGCCGACGCTCTACGGAGGCTCGGCAGAAGGCCCCAACGTCCGCTGGCGGGACGGCAGAAGGCTGGTGCTGCTCGCCGGAAACCGCCACCGGGCGCAGCTGTCGGTCCACGACACGGACACCCTGGAGCAAGGGGAACGACGCGCCTTCGAGTGGGGCGGCGCCTGGTCGGCGGAGGAGCCGCACGACTTCGACTTCCTGCCGTACACCTGGCAGTTGGACCGCAGCGGCCCCGGCGAGCGCCCGACCGAGCGGCCCGGCGGCCGGCAGGCATCCTGCCTCGAACACTTCGAAAGCGCGCTCGAGTTGCTGCTCACGGCGTGGGTGGAGCAGCTTCCGGTGCAGGTCGGCGACGATTGGGCGAGCTTCAGCGTGACCAGCGGCGCGGACCGCGGCCGACAGCTGCTCATCTCATACGCGCTGGAGGACGGGCTGCATGTCTCGGTCGACGACCGTGACGGCGAGAACAGCCCGGAGCGGGCGCGGTTGATGCACTCGCGTGGCTGGAGGTCCCGCGACCGGGGCTGGTGGCAGACGGACTTCCCGGACCCGGAGCGCGGGGAGGTGGCGGCGGTGGCCAGCCTGGCCATCACGGAACTGCGGGCACGCGGCACGAAAGAGCCGGAGGAACTGCGAGCGAGGGACGCCAGCTGCAAGGACCGCGGCGAACTGTGGTTGCCGGGCCTGGGCATACGCCACTGACGCCCGCCTTGGCTGCGGCACGGAGGCCCAGCGCCCGAGGGTCGACCCGCGGCCGGTCGTGACACTGCCCGACGGGTCCGGGGTGGGGTGGGCCTGCGGCACGCTGTGGTGCGCATACGCCGGCCCACGGGTCGAACCGCGGGCCGGTCGTGGCAGTAGCCAACGGCGCCCGGGGCAGACTGCGGCCGGCCACGGCACCGGCCCGCCCCTCCGGGGTGGGCCCGCTCCGCGGCCGACTGCGGCCTCCCGGCGTCACCGGCGCCCCCGCAACCCGTCCGCCGAACAACCGTCGTCGCGCCAAGACCCACGGCTTCCGCCTGCGGATGCGCACCCGTGCCGGCCGCGCGATTCTCGCGAACC
>NZ_JBSFMS010000160.1:0-15121 GCF_053599675.1 Streptomyces sp. NPDC000880
CGCACGTACGCGAAAGGGCCCCCACCGCGCGGTGGGGGCCCTTTCCAGTACGCCCAGAAACTCAGCCGGAGACTCAGACGGTCCGGAACGCCAGGACCACGTTGTGACCGCCGAAGCCGAACGAGTTGTTGATCGCCGCGATTGTGCCCTGAGGGAGCTTGCGGGGCTCGTCGCGCACGACGTCCGCGTCGACCTCCTCGTCGAGGTCGTCGACGTTGATGGTCGGCGGGGCCGTGCGGTGGTACAGCGCGAGCACCGTCGCGACCGTCTCGATGCCGCCCGCGCCGCCCAGCAGATGGCCCGTCATCGACTTCGTGGCGGAGACCGCGACATGGTCGAGCTCGTCGCCCAGGACCTTGCGCAGGGCCTTGATCTCGGCGACGTCGCCCTGCGGGGTGGACGTCGCGTGCGCGTTGAGGTGCACCACTTCGGACGGCTTGAGGTCCGTCGAGTCGAGCAGATTCTGCAGCGCGGTCGCGATGCCGCGGCCACTCGGCTCGGGCTGCGCGATGTGGTGGCTGTCCGCGGACAGGCCCTGGCCCAGCACCTCGCAGTAGACCTTCGCGCCGCGCCGCGCGGCGTGCTCGGCCGACTCGAGGATGACGACGCCCGCGCCCTCGCCGAGTACAAAGCCGTCACGGGCCTTGTCGTACGGGCGAGAAGCCTTCTGGGGCTCGTCGTTGTTCTTGGACATCGCCATCATGTTGGCGAACGCCGCTACGGGCAGCGGGTGGATCGCCGCCTCGGTGCCGCCCGCGACGACCACATCGGCACGGCCGGTGCGGATCATCTCGACGGCGTAGCCGATCGCCTCGGCGCCGGACGCGCACGCGGAGACCGGAGTGTGCACGCCCGCCCGGGCGTTCACCTCAAGGCCGACGTTGGCGGACGGGCCGTTCGGCATCAGCATCGGAACGGTGTGCGGGGAGACACGGCGTACGCCCTTCTCCTTGAGCACGTCGTACTGGTCGAGCAGAGTCGTTACGCCACCGATGCCGGAGGCGATGACCGTACCCAGACGCTCGGGCAGGACCTTCTCGTCCTCGCCCGCCGGAGCGGTGTAGCCGGCGTCGGCCCAGGCCTCGCGTGCGGCGATCAGCGCGAACTGCGCCGAGCGGTCCAGCTTGCGGGCCAGCGGGCGCGGCAGGACCTCGCCCGGGTCGACCGCCGCGGGCGCGGCGATCCGGACCGGGAGGTCGGCGAAGCGCTCGCCGTCGAGGGGCTTCACCCCGGAGCGCCCGGCGAGCAGACCCTCCCAGGTCGATGCGCTGTCGCCACCCAACGGTGTGGTTGCGCCGATACCGGTGACGACCACGGTGCGATTGGTCGAGCTCACAGGAATTCTTTCTCCACGTGTAGGGGGTGCTGAATTGTCACGGCGCCACCGTCAGGTGGCGACAAACGCGTTCAGGCTCAGGCCTGGTGCTTCGCGATGTAGTCCGCGGCGTCGCCGACGGTCTTCAGGTTCTTGACGTCGTCGTCCGGGATCTTGACGTCGAAGCGCTCTTCGGCGGCGACGACGACCTCGACCATGGACAGGGAGTCGACGTCCAGGTCGTCGGTGAAGGACTTGTCCAGCTGGACGTCCTCGACCGGGATGCCGGCGATCTCGTTGACGATCTCCGCGAGACCGGTGACGATCTCTTCCTGCGTGGCGGCCATGTGGCGCTCCTTCGGTTTGTATCAGAGGGTGTGGCGTCCGGAAGATCCGGTTGCTTAGGGGAGGGTAACGACCGTCGCGGCGTAGACGAGACCCGCCCCGAAGCCGATGACGAGCGCGGTGTCACCGCTCTTCGCCTGTCCGGTCGCCAGGAGCCGCTCCATGGCGAGCGGGATCGAGGCGGCCGAAGTGTTGCCGGTGGTCTCCACGTCACGGGCGACCGTGACGTGCTCCGGCAGCTTCAGAGTCTTCACCATCGAATCGATGATCCGCATATTGGCCTGGTGCGGAATGAAGACGTCCAGGTCGTCCGCGCTGATTCCGGCCGCGTCCAGCGCCTGCTGGGCGACCTTCGCCATCTCGAACACGGCCCAGCGGAAGACCGCCTGGCCCTCCTGCGTGATCGCCGGAAACTTCTCGACCTTGCCCTCGCGGTAGTCGTCCCACGGCACGGTCTGCTTGATGGTGTCGGACTTGTCGCCCTCGGAACCCCACACGGTCGGGCCGATCTGCGGCTCCTTGGCGGGGCCCACGACGACCGCGCCGGCCCCGTCGCCGAACAGGAAGGCCGTCGCGCGGTCCTCCAGGTCGGTCAGATCGCTCAGCCGCTCGACGCCGATGACGAGTACGTACTCGGCGGAGCCCTCGACGACCATGCCCTTGGCGAGGGTCAGTCCGTAGCCGAAGCCCGCGCAGCCCGCGGAGATGTCGAACGCGGCCGGCTTGACCGCGCCGATCTTGTCCGCGATCTCGGTGGCGACGGCCGGGGTCTGCTTGAAGTGCGAGACGGTGGCGACGATCACGCCGCCGATCTGCTGCGGGCTGATCCCGGCGTCCGCGATCGCCTTGCCGGCCGCCTCGACGGACATCGCGCTCACGGTCTCCTCGGGGGAGGCCCAGTGGCGGGTGGCGATGCCCGAGCGGGAGCGGATCCACTCGTCGGAGGAGTCGATCGTCTCGAGGATCACCTCGTTGGGCACGACCCGGGTCGGGCGGTAGCCGCCGACACCCATGATGCGTGCGTACGGGGCGCCCTGGCTGGGCTTGATCTTCGACATTGCTCTACGGCTCCTTGTCAGGAAGAGTGCTCGGCGACGAGCGTGCGGGCCGCCTCGAGGTCGTCGGGGGTCTTGAGCGCGAGGGTCTGCACGCCCGGCAGGGCGCGCTTGGCGAGGCCGGTGAGCGTGCCGCCGGGGCAGACCTCGATCAGACCGGTGACGCCCTGCTCCTTGAAGGTCTCCATGCACAGGTCCCAGCGGACCGGGTTGGCGACCTGGCCGACCAGCCGGGCGATGACCTCGTCGCCGGTGGAGACCGTGCGGCCGTCCTTGTTCGAGATGTACGGCAGGACCGGGTCGGAGACCGTGAGGTCCGCGGCGGCGTCCTGGAGGGTCGTGACCGCGGGCGCCATGTGGTGCGTGTGGAACGCGCCGGCCACCTTCAGAGCGATCACGCGCGCCTTCTCCGGCTTGTCCTCGGCCAGCGCGGCGAGTTGCTCGGCGGTGCCGGCGGCGACGATCTGGCCGGCGCCGTTCACATTCGCCGGGGTCAGGCCGAGCTTTTCGAGGTGGGCGACGACCTGCTCGGGGTCGCCGCCGAGGACGGCCGACATGCCGGTCTCGGTGACCGCGGCGGCCTCGGCCATCGCCAGTCCGCGCGTGCGTACGAAACCGAGCGCGGCGGCGTCGTCGATGACACCCGCGAACACGGCCGCGGTGATCTCACCGACGCTGTGGCCCGCGACTGCGCCGGGCAGCACAGCACCCAGCGCGTCGGCCGACAGCAGGCCGGCGGCGACCAGGAGCGGCTGTGCCACGGCAGTGTCGCGGATCTCGTCCGCGTCGGCCTTGGTGCCGTAGTGGGCAAGGTCGAGCCCGATGGCGTCGGACCAGGCCGCGATGCGGTCTGCGGCGCCGGGGAGGTCGAGCCAGGGAGTCAGGAAGCCGGGCGTCTGAGCGCCTTGGCCGGGAGCGACGAGTACGAGCACCCTCACACTCTCTCTTGAGGACGGCTCAAACCGCCCGTGAGGACAGGGACCAAGAACCGTCAGGGGAATTGTTGGTGTTCGACAAAAGTCTAGGACTGCGAATCCCCGTCGGCCAGACGCCCCAGGATCAGCGCGATTCGCAGAGTGAACGCGGAGCGCACATCGGAGGGTGACCATCCGGTGACGTCGGTCACACGTCGGAGCCGGTAGCGCACGGTGTTGGGGTGGACGAAGAGCATCCGGGCGGCGCCCTCGAGACTGCTCGCCTGCTCCAGATAGACGCTCAGTGTTTCCAGCAGCGCCGACCCCGCTTCCTCCAGCGGTCTGTAGATCTCCTCCACCAATTGCTCACGCGCGGCAGGGTCCGACGCGATCGCGCGCTCCGGCAGCAGATCGTCCGCGAGGACCGGGCGTGGCGCGTCCTGCCAGGCCGAGCACGCCTTGAGCCCGGCGGCCGCGGCCTGCGCGGACCTGGTCGCGGCGAGCAGGTCGGGGACGACGGGGCCCGCGACCACGGGGCCGGCCGCATAAGGCCCGATCAGCGCCTTGGCGACGTGCAGTGGATTGTCGCTGCCGCCCGCGATGACGACGAGCCGGTCGCCGAGGACTCCGGTGAGGACCTGAAGCTTGGCGTGCCGGGCGGCCCGGCGGATCGCCTCGACGGTCAGTTCGCTGTCCCCGTCGGGCGCGGTGCCGAGGATGACGCAGACATGCTCCGGCGAGTTCCAGCCGAGCGCGGCGGCGCGGGAGACCGCGCCCTCGTCGGCCTCGCCGGACAGTACGGCGTTCACGACGAGGGATTCCAGGCGGGCGTCCCACGCGCCACGTGCCTCGGCGGCCTGGGCGTACACCTGGGCGGTCGCGAAGGCGATCTCGCGCGCGTAGACGAGCAGGGCCTCGCGCAGCACGGATACGTCGCCGGGGGCGGCGACTTCCTCGATCGCCGTCTCCATGACCTCGATGGTGGTACGCACCATCTCGACGGTCTGGCGCAGGGTGATCGCCCGGGTCAGTTCGCGCGGAGCCGTGCCGAAGACATCGGTCGAGATCGCCTGCGGGGTCTCCGGATGCCGGAACCACTCGGTGAACGCGGCGATGCCGGCCTGGGCGACCAGGCCGATCCACGACCGGTTCTCCGGGGGCATCGCCCGGTACCAGGGCAGCGTTTCGTCCATGCGCGCGATGGCGTTCGCGGCGAGCCGGCCGGAGGACTGCTCCAGGCGGCGCAGGGTCGCGGGATGCGGGTGGGGGGCGTTCGCTGCAGGTTCGGGCACGGGACAAGACTGCCTTATCGGGACGGGTGCACGGAGTGGCGGGGCCTCCTTCTTCGTGCCGCCCTCGCATCGCTGGGCGCCGGGGCGCCTCGCGAGCTTCGGGGGGCCTGCGCCGGACTCCGTGCGCGAACGGGCCGGCCGCGGCAGCCGCCCGCGCGGGTCTACGGTGGGACCCGTGATTGACGTACGGCGCTCCGCCGACCGCTTCCGCGGCGGCGACCCCGCCTCGGGCATCGAGTCCTTGCACGCCTTTTCCTTCGGGCGCCATTACGACCCCGACAACCTCCGCTTCGGCGCGATCCTCGCCTGCAACGAGGAACGTCTCGAGCCGGGCGCGGGTTTCGACGAGCATCCGCACAGCCACACCGAGATCGTCACCTGGGTCGTCGAGGGCGAGCTCACCCACCGCGACTCGGCGGGCCACGCGACGGTGGTCGGGCCCGGGGACGTCCAGCGGCTCAGCTCGGCGGGCGGGGTGCGGCATGTGGAGCGCAACGACGGGGACGCGCCGCTGGTCTTCGTACAGATGTGGCTCGCGCCGCTGTCACCGGGCGGCGACCCTTCGTACGAGATCGTGCGCGGCATCGCGGACTCGACGCCGTATGCGCTGCCCGAGGCGGGCGCGATGCTCCATGCCCGCCGCCTCGCCCCGGGCGAACGCACGGCGGTCCCGGACGCGGCGGCTGTGTACGTCCATGTGGTGCGTGGCGAAGTGCGGCTGGGGGACGCGGAGTTGGGACCGGGCGACTCGGCACGGATCGTGGACGCGGAGGGCCTGGAGCTGGCGGCGGGGGCGGGCCCGGCAGAGGTCCTGATGTGGGAGCTGTCAAGCCCGTCCGGCGTCTGAGGGGCGGGGACGGGGGCCGGGGGCAGAGCCCCGCGTCGGCCCGCCGCAGGCGCCCGCCTCAGCGCAGCTCGGCGAGCACCGCATCCGTGAACGGCGGCCACGCCTCGATGGCCCACGGTCCGAACGCCCGGTCCGTGAGTGCAACGCACGCCGCGCCCACCGACGGGTCGATCCACAGGAACGTGCCCGACTGGCCGAAGTGGCCGAAGGTGCGCGGCGAGGACGAACTGCCCGTCCAGTGCGGGGACTTGGCGTCCCGGATCTCGAAGCCGAGTCCCCAGTCGTTGGGCTTCTGGTGCCCGTAGCCGGGGAGGATCCCGGATAGGCCGGGGTGCACGACCGTCATCGCCTCCAGCACCGTGCGGGAGTCAAGCAGACGCGGGGCCTGCACCTCCGCGGCGAAGCGCACCAGGTCGTCGACCGTCGAGACACCGTCCTTCGCCGGCGAGCCGTCCAGGGTGGTCGCCGTCATGCCCAGCGGCTCGAGCACCGCCTGGTGCAGATACTCCGCGAACGGGATCTCCGTAGCCTTGGCGATGTGGTCGCCGAGCACCTCGAAGCCCGCGTTGGAGTACAGCCGGCGGGTGCCGGGCGGGGCCGTCACGCGATGCTCGTCGAAGGCCAGGCCCGAGGTGTGGGCGAGCAGATGACGGACCGTCGAGCCCTCCGGGCCCGCCGGCTCGTCGAGTTCGACGGCCCCCTCCTCGTACGCCACGAGCGCCGCGTACGCCGCGAGCGGCTTGGTGACGGAGGCGAGCGGGAAGCGCTGCGAGGTGGGGCCGTACGAGCCGGCGACCGTGCCGTCCGCTCGTACGACAGCGGCCGCCGCGGTCGGTACCGGCCAGTTCTCGATTATCGCCAGGCTCTGCATGGCTATGAGCCTAGAGGGTCAGTCTCATCGCGGGATCGGGGGTGCGGACGAAGCCGAGTGAGGTGTACAGCGGCTCGCCGTCGATGGAGGCGCGCAGGTCGATCCTGGGTACGCCGCGCTCGCGGAACCAGGCCAGGAGCGCCTCCATGCAGGCCCGGGAGTAGCCGCGGCGTCGCATGTCCGGATCGGTGGCCACACTGCTGTGCTCTCCCGGGGGACACCCCCGGACCCCCGTCATAGCCGGACGTGCCGTGCGGATTGCCGGGGCCGCCGAGCCGGTGTTCGATCGTGCCGACCGCACAGGCCGCGAGGCCCCCGGGGCGCACGACGACGAACGCGGTCAGGTCGCCGGCCGGGTCGGCGAGCTTCTTGCGCAGGGTGTCGACGGCGGCGGGCTGCCAGCTGACGTCGGGATTCGGCCCGAGATGCGAGTCCTGCATGACCTTGCGGAGGCGGACCAGCTCTTCGGCGTCTTCCGGGGTGGCGCGGCGGGCGAGGCTCATGCGACCGGAGGCTAATCGGGGGCACACGAAAACTGCCATCGGTTTCTGCTTGCTTTGAGTGCACTCCAGGGTTCTAGCGTTGAGGGCATGACGCTGATCGAGACCCAGCCGGACAGGACGGACATCTGCGCCGCTGCGCCGCGCGCGCATCCCCGCGCCGAAGGGCAGGACCGCTACACGATCAGCGAGGTCGTCGCCTTCACCGGCCTCACCGCGCACACCCTGCGCTGGTACGAGCGGATCGGGCTGATGCCGCACGTCGACCGGTCGCACACCGGGCAGCGGCGCTTCACCAACAGCGACCTGGACTGGCTCGCCTTCGTCGGCAAGCTGCGGCTGACCGGGATGCCGGTAGCGGACATGGTCCGCTACGCCGAGCTGGTGCGGGAGGGCGAGCACACCTTCGAGGCACGGCAGGAGCTGCTGCAGCAGACGCGGCGCGATGTGAAATCGCGCATCGCGGAGCTACAGGACACGCTCGCCGTGCTGGACCACAAGATCGACTTTTACGCGGACGCCCGGCGGGCGTCGGAGAGGCTCTGAACCTGATGAGCAACAGCAAGATGGCACAGGTGCGGCTCGGGAGCGGCGGACCGCTGGTCGGCGTGCAGGGACTTGGCTGCATGGGCATGAGCGAGTTCTACGGAGAGACCGACCTGGCGGCCGCCCGGGACACCCTGGAGGCGGCGCTTGAGGCGGGCGTCACGTTCTTCGACACGGCCGACGCGTACGGACGCGGGGCGAACGAGGAGTTCCTCGCTCCGTTCGTCGCGGCGCACCGCGACGAGATCACGCTGGCCACGAAGTTCGCCCTGGAGCGGACCGACGACCCGCACTACCGCGGCATCCGCAACGACGGCGCGTACATCCGCAAGGCCGTCGAGGACAGCCTGCGGCGGCTGAAGACCGACGTCATCGACGTGTACTACATGCACCGCCGCGACCCGGCCGTGCCGTTCGCCGAGTCCGTCGGCACGATGGCCGAACTGGTCGAGCAGGGCAAGGTCAGGCACCTCGGGCTGAGCGAGGTCACCGGCGCGGAACTGCGCGAGGCGCACGCCGTGCACCCGATCGCCGCGCTGCAGTCGGAGTGGTCGCTGTTCAGCCGGGACGTGGAACGCAGCGCGGTGGGCGCGGCGGCGGAGCTCGGCGTTGCCTTCGTGCCGTACTCACCGCTCGGCCGAGGCTTCCTGACCGGCGCGTTCGCGGACGCCGGCAAGGAGCTGTCGTCGGACGACTACCGCCAGTACCAGCCGCGCTTCACCGGCGACAACGCCAAGACCAACGCGGCGCTGCTCGAGCCCGTACACAAGATCGCGGCGGCGCACGGGGCGACGGCCGCGCAGGTCGCCCTCGCCTGGGTGCAGCAGCAGGCCGATGTGCACTCGCTCGCCGTGGTCCCGATACCCGGCACCCGCAAGACCAGCCGGCTGCTCGAGAACGTCGGCGCGACCCGACTGACGCTGACCGCCGACGAGCTGGCGGTGCTGGAGCCGATAGCCGGGCAGGTGGCGGGAGACAGGTACCCGGACATGTCGTCGACGTCGGCGGCCCGCGAGTAGCCCGTACGCCGGGGACGGGCCGGTGAAGGCGGGCAACACGCCCCGCCGGCCCTCCCTGGAGGCGCTCACAGCTGCGCGAGCAGCTCCGCCTTCTTCGTGCTGAACTCCTCGTCCGTCACCAGACCCGCCTGGTGCAGTTCGCCGAGGTGCCGTATCCGATCGGCGATGTCGGCCGGGTCGCGCCGCCCCGCCCGCAGCGCCGGTACAGAGGCCGAGCCGGTATTCCGTACGGATTCGAGCACCGCGGCCGCGAACGGCAGCGACTCGTGCACCGGCCCGTACCTCAGCCCGAACAGCACCGTGGCCGGGTCCTGGTCCGCCTGCATGGGCCTGGCACCCTCGTCGCCCGGTTCGTCGCCGCGCCGCAGCAGCCGCAGATACCCGTCGAACGCCTCCGGTGAGCGCCACTCGACCCCGCTGAGCTCCGCAACCGGGAAACTCTGGTCGCCCGCCTTCCACTTGGCGGACGACGCGCCCGTCCACGACCAGCGGAAGGCGACGTGCGAGCCGTCGAAGGAGGCCTTTCCGTCGTACGCCTTGAAGCCCAGCGGGGCCTCGGGCGCGGCCACGGCGTACCGCTCGGCGGGCTTGTCCGCGTCCGCGGGGAGCAGGCCGCGCAGTTCGTCGGCGTAGTACTCGGCGAGCGTCTCCCGCTCCGCGGGCAGCACAACACGGTACGGGTCGCAGCCCTCCTTCAACTGCCCGGCCGCGGCCTCCATCAGCGGGTCCGCGCCGGGTCTGGGCACCGCGTGCAGCACCACCGTGCCGCGCTTACCCGGGGAGAGTGTCACCGATGCCAACGCCTCGTGGGGGATACGGCGTTCACGAAGCGTCTGAAACAGCTTCGGCGTGCGGAGCCCCCGTTCGAAGCGGATGAGCACGGAGTCGGTCTCGAACTCCCAGGTGGCTTGAATTCCGGCCAGCACATCACCCATACGCATCATCGTAGGCGGCGTGCGCCCGCGCGTCTGTATCGGTGCGAGGCCCGATCCGCGACGCTCTACGCGCGTCAGGCCGCCTCGTTGCCGTAAATATCGCTGCGGCATGTGTCATCTTCGCTTGCGCAGCTCACGCTGTGGTACGAACCGACACCTATCTGAGCGAAGTTGCTGATGCTCTCCGTACCCGGCTCGAAATAGCCGGTGTGGCCGACCGCGCCGGTCGCGGAGAGCACCCGCGCCCCGAACGCCGGCGTCACCGGATCCTCGCCGTGCCCGAGGCCGCCCATTTCGAGATGCGGCACCCCCTGGATCCAGTCGTCGCTGTCCCGCATGGCCCAGACCCGGGCGCGTGCGTTCAGCCCGGCGACGTTCTGGGCGCGCATGCCGGGGCTGCCGGCCACCGCTATGTCTTCCACCCGGTCGGGCAGTTGGCGGGCCGCGACTCCGCAGACGACGGAGCCGTAGCTGTGGCAGAACAGCGCGATCCTGGAGTCGCCGGGCAGCCCGTTCGTGAGCGCGGCCAGCCGGACCGCGCCGCTCTCGGCGAGGCGGCCGATGGCCGAGTCCATGCCGACGCCGACGGGCGCTGTGTAGTCGGCCCAGGCGATGACGGCGATACGCGTACCAGGGGATGCGGCCCGTTCGGCGGCGTACAGCGACTGCGCCATGCCGAGGGGCGCGGTGTACTTGCGGACGGTCCTTTGGAAGGTGAGCAGATTGGTGTCGACGCCGGGGACGATCACCGAGACGCGCTGGGCACGTTCGAGGTCGCCGAGCACCTCGGCGACCCTGCCGGACCCGGACGGGTCGAAGGCGAGGATCTGCCGGTCGGCGCTCATCAGCGCTTGGAAGCGGTGCATACGGCGGATTGCCTCGCTGTGGCCTTCCGCGGTGAGGTTGGGGTCATTCACGCGCTTGCTCTCGAGCTCGAGCGAGTGTGCGAGGGCCTTGCGGTTGGCGCGGTAGCGCAGGGTGACCGGGGCGCCGTTGAGATTGCCGACGACGAGCGGGTAGTGGTCGGCGAGTCGGGCGCGTTGCGCACTGCCGAGCGAGCCGAAGAAGGTGGCGAGCCGATGCGGCGCCGAATCGGTCCGGGGCAGGGCTCGCGCCCCTATCCGGGCCTTGGTCCATCCGGCCAGCTCGGCCTCAAGAGCGTTACGGGGACCGCCGTGATGTCGTACGGCGGTCCAGCCGGTGGTCGCCAGCATGATGAACACGACCGCGAGGGCGAGGAGGGCGCGCCATGCGGTCAGGGTGGGGGCGGAGTCGAAGGAAGTCACTGCGGGACACCCTAGGAGACGCGTGAGGGAGCTCGCGAAGACCGTGAGGGAGATCACGTGTTACCGGGGGAATGAGAGGAAGCCCGTCACACTCCGTGCGCGAGGGGCGTACGCTCCGGCGTGGCGTCGCGGTTGCCGAACCAGGACCGTTCGGCTGCATCGCCGGGTCCGTGGCGGGGGCTGCCGCAGGTGCGCTGCCCGGCTGCCGCGGGTGCCGGACCGGCAGCCGGTGCCTACGTGCCCGAACGGGCAGCCCGCGCCCCCCAGTTCTCCGCCAGCGCCGGGCCCAGGTGGTCCAGGTATGTCTCCGTGAGGCTCCTGAGCGCCTCCATGCTCGCGTCCTCGCCCTGGCCCCACAGCCGGCCCGTAACCCGCATCACCCCGCTGAACGCCGCCACCGCGACCCGTGGCCTCGGGTCCGTGTTCACGTCCATGCCCTCGCGGTCCGCGATCAGGCGGGCGATCTCCTCCTCGACCTCCGTGGAGCGCCGCAGATGGACGGCGAGCAGCGCGGGCGTCGACTCGATCAGCTGGCAACTGCGCATATGCAGATCGAGGGGGATGATCGCCTCGATCGCCTCGCCGATCGTGTCCCACGCCCCCAGCACCGCGTTCCGCAGCGCCTCGAACGGCCCCTCCTGCGCGGGCCGTTCGCGCACCGCCGAGATGATGTGGGACTCGGCGAGCTGCTGGACGGCGAACGCCGCCTCCTCCTTGTTGGCGAAGTACCGGAAGAACGTGCGCTGGGAGACCTCGACCGCGTCCGCGATCTCGTCGACGGTCGTCTGCTCGTACCCCTTGGTCGTGAACAGCTCCAGCGCGGCGCGCACCAGCGCGTCACGGGTCCGCTGCTTCTTGCGCTCCCGCAGACCTGTCGGCTCGACCGTCACTTCATGGTCCTCTTTCTGACACTTCGGCCGACTCAGCTTACCTGCGAGCTACGTGGCAGTTACCGACTTGTGAATCGGTTTGTCAACTGTCAGTCGCTGACATTAGTCTCCGGGCATGACTAGTCAGACCGCCGTCGAAAAGGCGCCGCAGGACCCCCAGGACGCCGCCCCGGCACCGGTCAAGGGGCTGCGTGGCCACCCCTGGCTGACGCTCTTCTCGGTGGCCATCGGCGTGATGATGGTCGCGCTGGACGGCACCATCGTCGCGATCGCCAACCCGGCGATCCAGAAGGACCTCGGCGCCACGTTCGCCGACGTCCAGTGGATCACCAACGGCTACTTCCTCGCCCTCGCCGTGACCCTGATCACCGCCGGCAAGCTCGGTGACCGCTTCGGCCATCGGCAGACCTTCCTCATCGGTGTCGTCGGATTCGCCGCCGCGTCGGGGGCCATCGGGCTGTCCGACAGCATCGCCCTGGTGGTCACCTTCCGCGTGCTCCAGGGACTGTTCGGCGCGCTGCTGATGCCCGCAGCGCTCGGCCTGCTGCGCGCCACCTTCCCCGCCGAGAAGCTGAACATGGCGATCGGCATCTGGGGCATGGTCATCGGCGCCTCCACCGCCGGCGGCCCGATCCTCGGCGGCCTGCTCGTCCAGCACGTCAGCTGGCAGTCGGTCTTCTTCATCAACGTCCCGGTCGGCATCCTCGCGGTCGCGCTCGGCGCGCTGATTCTCAAGGACCACCGCGCGAAGAACGCGCCGAAGTCCTTCGACATCCTCGGCATCGCGCTGCTCTCGGCGGCCATGTTCTGCCTGGTCTGGGCGCTGATCAAGGCCCCGGAGTGGGGCTGGGGCGACGGGCAGACCTGGGGCTTCATCGCTGTATCCGTCGTCTGTTTCGCGCTCTTCGCCCTCTGGGAGACGAAGGTCAGGGAACCGCTCATACCGCTGAAGCTGTTCCGCTCCGTGCCGCTCGCGGCGGGCACGGTCCTGATGGTGCTGATGGCCATCGCCTTCATGGGCGGCCTGTTCTTCGTCACCTTCTATCTGCAGAACGTGCACGGCATGAGCCCCGTCGACAGCGGTCTGCACCTGCTGCCGCTCACCGGCATGATGATCGTCGGCTCCCCGCTGGCGGGCGCGCTGATCACCAAGTCGGGCCCGCGCATCCCGCTGGCCGGCGGCATGGTGCTCACGGCGGTCGCCATGTTTGGCATGTCGACCCTGGCCACGGACACCGGCAGCCTGCCGATGTCGGTCTGGTTCGCCCTGCTCGGCCTCGGCCTCGCGCCGGTCATGGTCGGCGCCACCGAGGTCATCGTCGGCAACGCCCCGATGGAGCTCTCCGGCGTCGCGGGCGGCCTGCAGCAGGCAGCCATGCAGATCGGCGGCAGCCTCGGTACGGCGGTGCTCGGCGCGGTCATGGCCTCCAAGGTCGACAGCGACCTCGCGGGCAACTGGATCGATGCCAAGCTCCCGCCGCTCACCCCCGCCCAACTGGACCAGGCGTCGGAAGCCGTTCAGGTGGGCGTGCCGCCGGTGGCGCCCGGGACCCCGCCCGCCATCGCCGAGAAGATCGTCGGCGTGGCCCACGACACCTTCATTTCGGGCATGAGCCTGGCCTGTCTGGTCGCCGCCGGTGTCGCGGTTGTCGCGGTCTTCGTGGCCCTGCTGACCAAGCGCGGCGCGAACGCCGAGCCGGGTGCGGGCGCGGCCCACATCTGACGCCCACCCCGTCTGATGCTCCGGATCTGACGTCACGCTGACGTCACGCTGACGTCGGGCTGACGTCAACCGCGCGCGTACGACAGCCCCGCCGGGCCCGCCCGGCGGGGCTGTCACCTATCCGGGTGATGTGCGCCGTACCCCCTTCCCCGCCCCGTCCGCCGCAGGTCAGGGTGCGGTCAAGTATCAGCAAGTGATCAGTACGACACGGGGGTTGACCGATATGCGCAAGATCGTCACGGCCGTAGTCCTGGCCGCAGCAGTACTGGCGCCGCAGACGGCGACCGCCGCGCAGCCCCGCCTCGGGGAGTGCGCGGCGGGCGAGCTCTGTCTCTGGGAGAAGGGGAACTTCAAGGGCGCCCGCCAGACCCATGAACTGTCCGGTACGGACATCGAGAGCTGTGTGCCGCTGCCGCCGGGCATCACCGCACAGTCGCTCGCCAACCGGACCGGGCGGCCCGTCACCACGTATCAGTCGGCGGAGTGCGAGGAGACGGGCGAGTTCGACACCTACCCGGGCGGCGGCACCTGGGTGCCCCAATCGCCGTACGGGGTAAGGGCGTTCAAGATCTGGGAGAGCTAGGGGAGAACTGGCCGACGGGCTGCTCGGAGACAGAGCCCGCCGCCGGCACGGGCGCAGAGCCCGCCGCCGGTACGGGAGCGGGGGCTGCGGCGACCGCTCCCGACAGCCGCCCGATCTCCGTCCGCAGCCCCTTGACCTCCTGCGTGAGCGCTTCGAGGAGCGCCGTCTGCCGGCGCTCCTCCGCGTCGTCCCGCTCGAAGCGGGAGATGAACCACGCCGCGATATTGGCTGTGACGACACCGAGCAGCGCGATCCCCGAGAGCATCAGCCCGACCGCGAGCACCCGCCCGAGTCCCGTCGTCGGCGCGTGATCGCCGTATCCGACTGTCGTCATCGTCGTGAACGACCACCACACCGCGTCGCCAAGCGTCTTGATGTTCCCGCCGGGCGCGTCCCGCTCCACATGCAGCACGGCCAGCGAGCCGAACATCATCAGCCCCACCACCGCGCCCCCGACATACGTCGTCATCGTGACCTGCGGCGCCATCCTGGCCCGCCGGCCCACCAGCAGCAGCGTGGAGACGACCCGCAGCAGCCGCAGCGGCTGCACCAGCGGCAGCACCACCGCGACCAGGTCCAGCGGATGGCTGCGCACGAACAGCCGCTTGCCCGGCGCCAGCGCCAGCCGTACGAGGTAGTCGAAGGCGAACGCGCCCCACACGACCCACTCGATGACCGTGCAGACGGTGTGCACCCAGGGGTCCGCGTCGGGCGTGACGATGGGCACGGCGTACCCGACGGCGAACGCCACGGCGAGCGTCAGCAGGGGCTTTTGCATGCGCTGTTCCCACCGGACCTGCGCTGTTCGTTGCTTCATGCCACGCGTCGTCATGCCACGCATCGTAAGGAAGCCGAAGGGCGGCGGGACCCGCCCGGGGCCCGCGTCGCTCGACGCACTTGCCCCGGGCGTCGACAGCGAAATCCCGGCGCCCGTCTCGGCACTCACCCCTCAGTGCTCCCTCTTCCGTTGCGGATCGAGCACGACGGCCAGGTGCTGTCC
>NZ_JBSFMS010000161.1:0-14789 GCF_053599675.1 Streptomyces sp. NPDC000880
CCAGACGGGGAGGGGCTGCCGCCGGGTGGGGTCAGGACAGAATCGGGACCAGGCCGATGGCGAAGATGGCGTAGAAGCCGGCGGCGACCGTGAGGTTTTGGGCACTTCACTTGAATCCAGGAGGATGTGCGCCAATCGCGTTGTGTGTCGGAGAAGGGCTTGAAGGATGAGTGCTGCATCGGTGTCACCTCACGGCTTCGTCGCCGTACGTGGCCGTGGCTACCCGGTGGAGGAGACCGACGCCTACGTCACCTCCCTGTCCCAGGACCGGGACGACGCCTGGGAACGCGCCGCGCGCCTCACCGTCCTCGCCAGGGAGATGGAGGCGAAGGCGGCCGGCCTGCGCGAGAGGGTCGCGGCGCTCGCCCCGCCGACGTACGAGACGCTCGGCCGACGCGCCGAGTACCTGCTGGCGCTGGCCGTTGAGGAGTCCGAGGAACTGCGGGCCACGTCCCAGGACGAGGCGCAGGCCCTGATCGACGCGTCCGACGCGATCGCCCGCCGGACGCGCGACGCGGCCCGCGGGCACGCCGATTCAGTACGGGCGGACGCCGAGGCGCGGGCCCAGCAGATTCTCCTCGTCGCGCAGGCGACGGCGGACGAGACCCGCATCGAGGCCCGCCGCGAGGTCAAGGAGCGGCGCGGCGAGGCGGTTGCCGCGTGGAAGGAGATGCGCCTGCGCACCGAGAGCATGCTGGCCGGCCTGGAGACGGAGCAGTCCGGCCGCTGGGAAATGGTGGAGCGCGAACTGGCGGACTGCGAGGCCCAGTTCGACGCGCGCCATGCCGAACTCACCACCTACGCGGAGGCCAGTCTCTCGGAGGCCAGGTGCACCTTCGCCGAGGCGGAGGAGTACACCCGCCACGGCCAGGAGGACGCGGATGCCCGGGCCGCCGAACTGCTCGCAGAGGCCCGGGCGTGCGCGGAGCGGATCGCGCGCGAGACGGAGCGGCTGCTGCGGGAGCACGAGGAGTCCCGCGAGGAGATGGAGGCGCACATGATGCACATCAGCAACAGCCTGGGGGCTCTGACAGGCCGCGCGACGGCGGAGGGCTGACGGCAGGTCATTCGCGTTCGCCGAGTACGGGGAAGCGGCGCGGGGCGACGAACACCAGGACCAGCAGGGCAACTCCGGCCGCCGCTGCCGCGCCCAGGTACACGTAGTCCACCGCCGCGTTCACCGCACGCCGCAGGTTGTCCGCCGACGCGTCCGTCGCCAGCGTGTGCGCCACCGAGTCGAGGTCTCCGCCGCCGAGGCGGGCAGCCAGCACTCCGTTCGCGATCGCCCCGAAGAGGGCCGCGCCCACGCTCTGGCCGACCTGGCGGCAGAAGAGGACCGACGCCGTTGTCGTACCCCTCTCCGCCCAGGGGACCGTCGACTGGACGCCGACGATCAGCGGGAGTTGGAAGAGGCCGAGCGCCGCGCCGAGGAGCAGCATGATCAGGGCCGGCTGCCATGGTTCGGCGGGGTGGGGGAGCAGCGGGAAGGCCAGCAGGATCAGCATCGCGAGCGTGATTCCGACGATCGAGGTGAGCCGGAAGCCGATCCGTGAGTAGACCCGGTTCGACAGTGCCGCGGTGATCGGCCAGCTCAGTGTCATGACCGAGAGTACGAATCCCGCGGCTATCGGCCCGAGGCCGAGCACCAACTGCGCGTACGTCGGGAGGAAGACGGTCGGGGCCACCATGAGCAGGCCCAGCGCGCCGAGCGCCAGATTGACCGCGGCGATGGTGCGGCGGCGCCAGACCCAGCCGGGGATGATCGGCTCCGCGGCCCGCCGTTCGATGGCGACGGTCACCGCGACGAGGACCGCGCTGCCGCCGAACAGCGCGAGCGACGGGGTGGAGAGCCACGGCCAGGCGATGCCGCCCTGCACAAGCGCGAAGAGCAGCAGGCTGCCGGTGAGGAAGACGGCCAGTGCGCCCGGCCAGTCGATACGGGGGCTCGGTCCCCGTTCCCGTACTGGCTCGGTGAGATGGCGGGCGACCAGCCACAGCGCCACTGCCCCGACCGGCAGATTGATCAGGAAGATCCAGCGCCAGTCGGCGTACCCGGCGAGCAGCCCGCCGATCGCCGGCCCCGCCACCGCCGAGACCGCCCACACCGTGGACAGCTTCGCCTGGATCTTGGGGCGTTCTTTGAGTGGGTAGAGGTCCGCCGCGATCGTCTGCACGGTGCCTTGCAGCGCCCCGCCGCCCAGGCCTTGCACGACCCGGAAGGCGATCAGCGACGCCATGTTCCATGCGGTCGCGCACAGCAGTGAGCCGATGAGGAAGACGACGATCCCGGCGATCAGGACCGGCTTGCGGCCAAAGGTGTCGGAGAGCTTTCCGTACACCGGCAGCGTGACCGTGACGGCGAGCAGATAGCCGGAGAAGAGCCAGGAGAAGACGGCGAGGCCGCCGAGGTCGCCGACGATCTGCGGTACGGCGGTGGAGACGATGGTGCCGTCCAGCGCGGCGAGTGCCATGCCGAGCATCAGGGCGGCGACGACCGGGCCACGGCGGGCGCGCGGGGCGGCGGTTGCCGCGGATGCCGGGGACGCCTCCGTCGCCGCGGATGCCTGGGACACCTCTGATGCCGCGGACGGCGCGGTCGCCGACCCGCTCGCCGCCCCGGATATCTCGCCATCGGTGCCGGTGCTGCCCGTACTGCCGCTCGTGGCGCTCACCCCTGAATCCTTTCCCTCTGCATCTATTTCCCGGGACAGCCTCTCACTTGAGCCTCACGCGGGGGGAGGGTGCAGGCTCGACCCGTGCCGGTCCACCGGGAGGTGGAGTCCCTAGGGGCTCCTCCTTACTCATGGCCAGGGGCGGTTCGTCCCGGGGGACGACGAGTTGGCGGGGATCAATTCCTTGGCTTGGTCTTACGGCCGCAGCTGAGGCCCCGCACCACCGGGGGGTGGGGAAAACCCCCGGTTCAAGACTGCGCTGCGCACCAGCGCGCCGGAACGCGTCCGTCGACGAGCCATCGGCCTCTCGCGCCGCCAGCTGCGCCGCATGATCCGCCTGGAGTCGGTGGTCATCGCCCTCTTCGGCGCGCTGCTCGGCCTCGGCCTCGGCATGGGCTGGGGCAGGACGGCGCAGAAGCTGCTGGCGCTGGAGGGCCTGGGGGTCCTGGAGATCCCGTGGCCGACGATCCTCACGGTGTTTGTGGGCTCGGCGTTCGTGGGCCTGTTCGCGGCACTGGTGCCGGCGTTCAGGGCGGGCCGGATGAACGTGCTGAACGCGATCGCCACGGAGTAGGGGGCCGCGGTGCGAATCGCGGGTCGTTGCTGGGTGCGGCCGTCTGCGGTGCGGGTTGCGGTGTGCCCGGTGTCGTGGTGTGCGGGCTCCGGGGCCCCTCCGGGCTCGACTCCTCGGGGTCGGCGGCGGCAAGGGGTCCGTATTGATCACCGGGTCCGGCCGCCGATCCCTGCGGGGACGACCCTGCACGGCCCCTCCCCACCAGGAGGTACCCGGTGCGGGCTGCCCCGGGCGGCAGGGTCCCTGACCACCGGGAGGTACCCGATGCGGGCCCGCCCGCACATCGGCACGGCCCGGGAAGGCGCGCGGTGGGCGAAAACCGCGCCCGCGCCCCGAACCCCCGGCTGCCGGTCCGAGCGCCGCCGCCCGGCCTCCGGCGCCGGCGGAAGCGGCCGAGCGCGAGCCGCCGGCATGCACGCCGTGGGGATTTTGGACGCGACTGTCACAGCCGCGTCGTACGCTGGAGACCCCCGGCCCGTTCGACGTGTCGGGCGGTTCGCGTTGCCCACCCCCGCCCCGGATGGAAGCCCTTCATGAGTCTGCACGGTCTGCTCGATGCCGTCGTACGCGATCCGGCGCTCGCCGACGCGGTGAAGGCTGCCGGCGACGGTCACCGTATGCATGTCGACCTGGTCGGCCCGCCCGCCGCCCGCGCCTTCGCGGTGGCCGCGCTCGCCCGCGAGGCCGGGCGGCCGGTGCTGGCCGTCACCGCGACCGGGCGCGAGGCCGAGGATCTCGCGGCGGCGCTGCGCTCGCTGCTGCCCGAGGAGGGCATCGCCGAGTACCCCTCGTGGGAGACGCTGCCGCACGAGCGGCTGTCGCCCCGTTCCGACACCGTGGGCCGCAGACTCGCGGTGCTGCGCAGGCTGGCCCACCCGGCGAAGGACGACCCGGCCGCCGGGCCGGTCTCGGTCGTCGTCGCGCCGGTCCGTTCCGTACTGCAGCCGCAGGTCAAGGGGCTCGGCGACCTGGAGCCGGTCGCCCTGCGGACCGGGGAGAGCGCCGACCTCGGTGAGGTCACGGAGGCGCTCGCCGCCGCCGCGTACTCCCGGGTCGAACTGGTGGAGAAGCGCGGCGAGTTCGCCGTCCGCGGCGGCATCCTCGATGTCTTCCCGCCGACTGAGGAGCACCCCCTTCGGGTGGAGTTCTGGGGCGACGACGTCGAGGAAATCCGGTACTTCAAGGTTGCCGACCAGCGCTCGCTCGAAGTCGCCGAGCACGGGCTGTGGGCGCCGCCCTGCCGTGAGCTGCTGTTGACCGACGACGTACGGCAGCGGGCCGCGGCCCTCGCCGAGCAGCACCCCGAACTGGGCGAGCTGCTCGGCAAGATCGCCGAGGGGATCGCGGTCGAGGGAATGGAGTCCCTCGCTCCGGTCCTCGTCGACGAGATGGAGCTGCTGCTGGACGTGCTCCCGGCGGGCAGCATGGCCGTCGTCTGCGACCCGGAGCGGGTGCGCACGAGGGCGGCGGACCTGGTGGCGACGAGCCAGGAGTTCCTGCAGGCGTCCTGGGCTGCGACCGCGGGCGGCGGCGACGCCCCGATCGACCTCGACGCGGCCTCGCTGTGGGGGATCGCGGACGTACGGGACCGGGCGCGCGAACTCGGCATGATGTGGTGGTCCGTATCCCCCTTCGCCGCTGACGAAGAGCTGTCGGACGACACGATCAAGCTGGGGATGCACGCCCCGGAGATGTACCGCGGCGACACGGCCCGCGCGCTCGCCGATACCAAGGGCTGGCTGGCGGACGGCTGGCGCGCGGTGTACGTCACCGAGGCGCACGGCCCCGCGGCCCGTACCGTCGAGGTGCTGCGCGGCGAGGGCATCGCCGCCCGCCTGGAGACCGACCTCGCCGAGCTCTCCCCGTCCGTCGTCCACGTGGCCTGCGGCTCGATCGACTACGGCTTCATCGACCAGGGTCTCAAGCTCGCGGTGCTGACCGAGACCGACCTCTCCGGCCAGAAGGCGGCCGGCAAGGACGGCCAGCGGATGCCGGCCAAGCGCCGCAAGACGATCGACCCGCTCACCCTGGAGGCGGGCGACTACATCGTCCACGAGCAGCACGGCGTGGGCCGGTACATCGAGATGGTGCAGCGCACCGTGCAGAACGCGACCCGCGAGTATCTGCTCGTCGAGTACGCGCCCGCCAAGCGCGGCCAGCCCGGCGACCGGCTCTACATCCCCACCGACCAGCTGGAGCAGGTCACCAAGTACGTCGGCGGCGAGGCCCCGACGCTGCACCGGCTCGGCGGCGCCGACTGGACGAAGACCAAGGCGCGCGCGAAGAAGGCGGTCAAGGAGATCGCCGCCGACCTGATCAAGCTGTACAGCGCCAGGATGGCGGCGCCCGGCCACTCCTTCGGGCCGGACACACCCTGGCAGCGGGAGCTGGAGGACGCGTTCCCGTACGTCGAGACGCCCGACCAGCTCTCCACGATCGCCGAGGTCAAGGAGGACATGGAGAAGACGGTACCGATGGACCGGCTGATCTGCGGCGACGTCGGCTACGGAAAGACGGAGATCGCGGTACGGGCCGCGTTCAAGGCCGTCCAGGACGGCAAGCAGGTCGCGGTCCTGGTGCCGACGACTCTCCTCGTACAGCAGCACTTCGGTACCTTCTCCGAGCGCTACTCCCAATTCCCGGTCAATGTACGGGCGTTGTCCCGCTTCCAGTCCGACGCGGAGGCGAAGGCGACGCTGGAGGGACTGCGGGACGGCTCGGTCGACATCGTCATCGGCACGCACCGCCTGTTCTCCGCCGAGACGAAGTTCAAGGACCTGGGACTGGTCATCGTCGACGAGGAGCAGCGCTTCGGCGTCGAGCACAAGGAGCAGCTGAAGAAGCTCCGCGCGAACGTCGATGTACTGACCATGTCGGCCACCCCCATCCCGCGCACGCTGGAGATGGCGGTCACCGGCATCCGCGAGATGTCGACGATCACGACTCCCCCGGAGGAGCGGCACCCCGTGCTCACCTTCGTCGGTCCGTACGAGGAGAAGCAGCTGGGCGCGGCCATCCGCCGTGAACTGCTGCGCGAGGGCCAGGTCTTCTACATTCACAACCGGGTCGAGTCCATCGACCGGGCCGCGGCCCGGCTGCGCGACATCGTGCCCGAGGCCCGCATCGCGACCGCGCACGGCCAGATGCCCGAGTCGGCGCTCGAGCAGGTGGTGGTGGACTTCTGGGAGAAGAAGTTCGACGTCCTCGTCTCGACCACCATCGTCGAATCGGGCATCGACATCTCCAACGCGAACACGCTGATCGTCGAGCGCGGCGACAACTTCGGTCTCTCCCAGCTCCACCAGCTGCGCGGCCGCGTCGGCCGTGGCCGCGAGCGGGGTTACGCCTACTTCCTCTACCCGCCGGAGAAGCCGCTCACCGAGACCGCCCACGAGCGCCTGGCGACCATCGCCCAGCACACCGAGATGGGCGCCGGCATGTACGTCGCGATGAAGGACCTGGAGATCCGCGGCGCGGGCAATCTGCTCGGCGGCGAGCAGTCCGGCCATATCGCGGGCGTCGGCTTCGACCTGTACATCCGCATGGTGGGCGAGGCGGTCGCCGACTACCGCGCCGCGGTCGAGGGCGGCGTGGAGGAGGAGCCCCCGCTCGAGGTCAAGATCGAGCTCCCGGTCGACGCGCATGTCCCGCACGACTACGCACCGGGCGAGCGGCTGCGCCTCCAGGCGTACCGCGCGATCGCCTCGGCGAACACCGAGGAGGACATCAAGGCGGTCCGCGAGGAGCTCACCGACCGCTACGGCAAGCTCCCGGAGCCGGTCGAGAACCTGCTCATGGTGGCGGGCCTGCGGATGCTGGCCCGGGCGTGCGGGGTCGGCGAGATCGTGCTCCAGGGCCCGAACATCCGCTTCGCGCCGGTGGAGCTGCGGGAGTCGCAGGAGCTGCGGCTGGGGCGCCTCTACCCGCGTACGGTCATCAAGCCGGCGGTCCACCAGGTCCTGGTGCCCCGTCCGACGGCGGGCAAGATCGGCGGGAAGCCGGTGGTGGGGCGGGAACTGCTGGCATGGACGGGTGAGTTCCTGACGACGATCCTGGGGTCTTGACTTCCGCTCCTTGCCCTTGTGTTTCATGACGCCTGGCCCGTGCCGCCCGCGCAGGCGGAGGTTTCCCCCACCGTCGATTCGGGTGCCGGCAGGCGTGCCCGGGGTGTGCCCGCTCGGAAGGATGGGAGCAACGCAGCGTTTCCCGACCCGAGCGAGGCACACCATGGCGCATCAGACTGCACAGCACCCTTCATCCCCCGTCCTGGCTGCCGGGCAAGCGCAGCCCACAGCCGGAGGGGCGCAGCCCGTGCCCCCTGCGGTACGGCGGGCGTTCGGACTGTGGGCGGCCGCGGTCGGAGCCGGATTGTTCGAGACGGTCCTTGCCGTCGGCGGACTGCTGGCCGACGGGTCCGCCTCAGGTGGTGAGATCGTCGGCGGGCTGTCCGTGCGGGTGGCCGTCTTCACCACGGCGATACTGCTCGCCGTCCAGCTCCGCCGCGGACGGAACTGGGCGCGGATCGGGCTGGCGTTCCTCCTCGGCTTCCTCGGCACGCTCTCCCTGGTGATCCAGCCGGTCCAGTGGCTGGCCGAAGGGCACTCGCTCGGCAGCGCGCTCGCGGAAGCGAGCGTGGTCGATGTGATGTTCGGCGCCAGCCGCGTGCTGCATCTGGTGGCGGTCATCGGGGCGATGGTGTTGATGTTCCAGCCGGAGGCCAACGCTTACTTCCGTGCTCGGCAGCGCTGAGCTACCTGAATTGATGGGTCAATTCGGCCGAGTGCCGGGGGACCGGAACGTCAGGCTGGTCAGCGCGCGGAAGATCTCCTCCGCGTGACACCGCCCGCGGGGGTCGGCTCGACTCAGCGGGCGGTGCGTGTGTATGTGTGCGTATCGCTGTCGTAATGAGATGCCTTCCGGAGGGGTCAGGACACTTTCGACGCTACGCGCAGCCCCCCTCGCGCGCGCCGGAACCTGGCCCGGCCAGGCGATTGCGGTGCAGACCGGGCGAATATGCCGCTATAGGTCGAATTGCTGTGCTGCGTAAGCCACTTGGGCTCAGTAGGGTACGGAAGGGTGAACAGACCCGCGGATCGAAAATCGCGCGCGCTCGTGGCCGTACTGACGACTGCGGTCGCCGCGGCGGTGCTCACCGGCTGCGACGGATCCGGACTCTCGGGTGACGCCAAGCCCTCGGACCCCGGCTCGGGCTCCGGTTCCAGCTCCGCGCCGTCCGCCGCCGGCAGTGGCACCGGCCCGCTGGCCAACCCCGAAGGCACGAAGCCGGGCCTGGCCCCGCTCACCTCCGAGCAGGACATGGCCGCCGCCCGCCGGTTGATCGAGAAAGTGACCACCAAGGGCCGCGGCCCCAAGACCGGCTACGCCCGCGACCGCTTCGGCTACGCCTGGATGGACACGGCGGACGGGGTACCCCTGGCACGGAATGGTTGTGACACTCGAAACGATTTGCTGATGCGGGATGGCCAGAACATCCGGTTCCGTACCGGTTCCGACTGCGTGGTCGTCTCGATGAATCTGCACGACCCGTACACGGGCAAGGACATCGCCTGGAAGAAGGCGAAGGCCACGGAGGTCCAGATAGACCACGTGGTATCCGTACCTGCGACGCTGTGAGTTTAAGATCAAACAGCTCATAGCGTCAGCGGTATGCCGCTGACACTTTTCATGAGCGCACTCAAGTGCGTGCGACGATCGCGACATGGCCAGAACTACCCCTCCGCCGTCCGGTGCACCGCATTTGCCTATGGGTCCTGCGTCGGCCGTGTCCGTGCTGGTGGCACTGCTGGACCGCTCGGTGGAGCAGATCGCGGAAGCTGCGGCGGACGTCCGCTGGTTTGACCGGGAAGCGATTCGTGCGGCATCGGATGTGTGGGACAACAACGTGTTTCCGCTGTTCTGGGCCGTAAGCACGTCCGACGCCGATGAACGCGAGCGACGGGCGATGACCGCACTGGAGTGGATGGCCGGCCTCGGAGAGCGGCGGCGCACATGGATGTCCGAGCAGGCCGCGATTGCCGGGTACGACATTGCGTCACTCCTACCGCCGGCAGTGCCGACTCACCCGGCAGAACGTGGACGATCTGGTCCCCGACTACGACCTGGCGACGGCGTCCGTCCGCCACCTCCAAGTAGAGCGTGCCGGTACTCGCCTGACCGCCTTCCTCCAGTTGGTCGCTGACCGCACGTTCGCCGTCGAGGAGGACGCGCCCGCGCCACCTGCCCTGCTGAACGTGTGGCTGGATGGCGTCACCGACGCCGTCTTCGACCTCTCCTACACGCGGGGAGTGGTCCTGGACGCTGGTCCGCCGGAGACCGCGATATCCCTGGGCATGGGCGGCCGGCTCCGCGCCACCGCCGGCGAGTACCGCCTTGACGACCGCTCATGGCACCTATCGGCTGCCGGACGGCGTGCTGACGCCGTCACCCCGCCCCGCACCGGCCAACCGAGCCACCTGCGCCAGCCCCCTGCCGAGGACCTGGGTACCGACGCCCGTGCCGCCGCCATCCTTCTGCGCCACGCCATGTGGGAATTGCGTTCGGTGCGTTACGCCGACCACGCCGATCATGTCCCTGTCCTCGACCTGTGCCGGGCCTTCTCACGAGCGGGCGAAGCGATCCTGGACGCGGGATCCCGACGCGGCTCCCGCCACCGCGAGGCAGCCTTCCGTAAAGTGATCCGAACCTGGGCCGACCAGGGCGGCCCGACTTTGACCCGCTGGTTCGCGGGCATCCTCAAGGCGGGTGCAGGCCGCTCGGACCTCCTCGAGGTTTCCCAGACCCGCCAACGAACTCCCCCATCGCTCACCGACAGCTCACCCGCATCTGGTGTTCCCCCACAGGCCGCCCTCATCATGGCCGCCTGGACCGTGGGGCACACCCACTACCGCACGGAGCGTCCGGCCACCGCGCAGCTCCAACTCGCCCTGCCGCCCGGGCCAGGTGAGGACTCCTCGGCGCCCTGGCGGCTGCGTACCGTCAGCTGTACCGAGCCCAATGCCTTCCACCTAGACACCGTCGCCTTCCAGGGGCCTGGCTCGCTCGTCCAGGTGGGGAAGCCCACTACCGCCTGCAGCCTGGACCTGCACCGGGGGGCCTTGCTCATCGCGGCCAGTAACGGCTGGAGCGCGTCAGTGAGTTGACCCTTGTGTGGTGTCGTCACCCGTTCAATCGGCTTCGTAGCGGGCCAGGCGCCTGCGGAGGTCGAGGTTCTCGCCCTGAGCGACTTCCAAGGCCTTGCGGAGCCTAGCCACCTCCTCGTGGTGGGCCTGCTGCTGTCGGGTGAGGCGGGCACTGAGCGCCCTCACGGCGGCCGAGGTCGACGAGTCGCACGGCGGATCTGAAGGTGCTGCCGGAGCCGACCCGGCCTTGGTGCGGTGTCGCTCGATCTGGTTGCGCAGTTCTGGGCTCCGGTAGAGGAAGTCGGTGCTTACCCCGGCCTGGCGGGCCACGGCGGTGAAGCTGACGGGCTTGCCGCCCTTGACCAGCTCAGCGAGGGCGGTGCGAGCCCGTTTCTCGGCCCCCTGGCTCCGGGCGCGGGTGGCCTGCTGGAGGTGGTCGGGCAGTGGCGTCATGCGGTCGGCTCCTGTCGTTGAGCAGTGGACAGCGGTTCGGGACGGTCGGCCGCGCCCGCTCCGCGGACGGCCCGGAGCCGGCCGTCCTCGTGGACGCTGACCTGGTCCAGGGCGACAAGGACCTTGGTGAGGGCACGGGTCTCGGCGAGGCGACCGGCAAGCCAGATGTTGTCCTCGCCCATCGGTTCGCCGTGGCGGGCGGTGAACTGGGTCTGGCGTCGGGCAATCAGCGCTTCGGACTGTTGGAGGTGGTGCTGGAGTTCGTCACGATGGCTGGCGTCGGTGACGAACTTGTCGCAGGTCAGGCAGGCGTTGCCCTTCGAACAGACCTGTTTGGGTGGCAGCATGCACCAGCCGTTGGGGAGCACGCGGTCGGCGCGCTGGTCCAGGTGCAGGAGGTCGTAGAGGTCGCTGGGGTCCACCTCGGAGGTCCGGCCGTCGGCCGTCACCTTCTTGTACCTCAGGAACTCACGCTCGGCCGTGACCGCGAGAGTCTTGGCGTAGTGCATGGTCATCGCCGGGGTCAGGTGTCCCAGGTAGCGCATGACGACATGGATCGGAACGCCCGCGTTGAGCAGGTCCGTGGCACGGGTGTGCCGGAATGTGTGCGTCTTGGAGATCTTCACCGGACGCCCGAGGCTGTCGGTGATGCCCAGCAGCTCGGTCAGTTGCCGGAGGCGAAACCCGAAGGTGCCGCCGGAGTATGAGCGAAGACCGAGCCGGTTGTTCTGAATCTGCACGAACAGGTAGCGTGGCGTGGTTCCCTCGGGTGCGCCGTGGGCGGTGATGAAATCGCGAGCCCACTGCTGCTGGATCCGGATGAGGTCGACGATCTCCTGATCGACGGGGATGGTCGGCGGCTCGCTGCTGATGATCTTTGTCTGCTGGTAGCGCAAGCGCGCAACGAATCCGTCGGAGCCCTTGTCGCCCTCCCGTTTTACCGACAGCAGCGGCAACAGGGGGTCGAAGTCCATCATCAGGACCTCGTTCATGCGCCGGCCAGTGCGAAGCAGCAGCATCAGGGCATGGAACGCCTGCCGGTCGTCCAAGCCGCCCTCAGCCCTCGGGTCGGCAAGCACACCGGATCCTGCCGCGATCTGGGAGATGACCTCATCTTCCAGTGTCATGTCCTCCGGTGGCTGGTTGGTCAGCCGCGGCTTGTCCTCCAGCCGAAAGAGCACGGTGTGCTGGGGTCCCAGCCGGGCCCAGCGGGGCTCACCGAGAAGGGTGGCAGCCTCATCTCGGTGGTCGTACATCCAGCGATAGAAGGTCTCGATCGTCACCAGCGGCCCTCGCCTGCTGTTCTTCGCGAGCCGCCCGCCCTTGTTCGGGCCCATCGTGACCTGGTGACTGTTGAGGCTGTCGACCAGCCCGAGCAACCACGGACGTAGAGCGTCGGGGGAGGCGACCAGATACGGGCCTGCGCATCCGGCCTGGTCGATGTACCACTGAAGCCATTTCAAATGATCAAGTCGGCTCTTGACCGAGGACCACACGTATCGTTCGGTGGACAGCTGGACAGACAACCACCACTTGGCGGCCTCCCGAAGCCATTCGGTGGTCAGCTGAGCAAAGTTGGCCACCTTGCGGCCATTGGGTTCGTGCTCCCGCTGCGGGACACGGCGGTCCAGGGCCGGGTTCCAGACGTTCAGGCGCCACCACTCACCCTCGTGATAGGCGTGGGCCAGTCGGTCCTGGAGATGCTTGATGGCATGCTCCACAACGTCCGGAAGTCCTCTGCCGCCAGGCGCGTTCGTGCGCATCTGAGCACCGCGAACTTCACGGGCCCACTCCTCGTGTGAGAGCACCGTGAGCGACCGCGCCGCCCGCGCGGCCGTGCCACCGTGCTCGACCGCCAGGGCCATCCCCTTGCGGAGCTGCTGAAACCGGTCCGGATTGATGTTGTATCCGTCCATCACCTGCTGATGAACGGACCAGGCAAGCTCCCACATCATCGGCTCCGGCAAGCCCCGGAAGCTGACCGCCTGGGTGAACCAGCCGCGCTCCTTGTTGATCAACCGTGGCGTGAATGCCTGCCGGTACATCTCTGGCATGTTCCTCGAGTCGAAGTGGTCCTTCCTGCACTCCAGGGGCAGCGATTCCCAAAGCCGTCTCGCCTTCTCTTCGCTAAAAAGTTCCGCGATCGGCATGCGCGGATCCCGCTGATCCATGCGACGGCGGCCCGGGACCCCATCACCTTGAAGCGGCACCTTCAACGGGGGCGCCGACGCATTACTGGACATTGGTCCCCCATGCCTGGGTGATCTTCTGCCAGTCGGCGCACGCCCTGAGCTCGGCGTCTTCGGTGACATGCGCATACGTGTTGATCGTGGTCTGGACATCGGCATGTCCGAGCCTCCGGCTCACCACATGCATCGGAACGCCGGCCAGCAGCAACGCGGTGGCATGGGTGTGGCGATACCAGTGAGGCGTCATCTCCACCGGCAAGGAGCGAAGGTGGTCCTTCTGCGCGCTCAGGTGCTTGTAGACGCTCTCCGGCCTCAACGGAGCGAAGCGGCGACCGCGATGCAGGTTGCAGAAGATGTACGAGCCGTCCCAGTCGTCCAGCTCGATGTCGGCGCCGGCCTCGCACAGGGCCCACACCCAGTCCCCGTACAGCCGGTCCAGCGCGGAGCTGATGAAGATTCGCCGGTAGCCGCTCTTGGCCCGCAGGCCGTGCGGATGGTCCTCACGGTGGACGACCTCGACCTGGGCGGTCGTACCCGTCCCGGTCTTCCAGTCCCGGTGCCGCAGTCCCAGCGCCTCCCCGAGCCGCAGGCCGGTCTCTTCGAGCAGCGTCCACAGCAGGCGGTACCGCAGCTCGCCCGACCACATGCCGGCCATTGGATCCCAGGACGCCTCCGCCTCACGCAGTGACGCCATCTGCCCGGGAAGTAGAACAGGGACAGGCTTCGCCCGGACCCGTACCTTCACCACGCTCGAACGCCGCCCGTGCTTGCGCGCCACATGCTCCAGGAACGGCAGGTAGCTCCCCGGCCGGGCCTGCACCGTCTCGTACAAACGGCCCGCGACTTCGCTACCACGCGCGGCGTGATAGCGGTAGAAACCCATCACCGCGCGAATCCGGCTCGCTACCGTCGCGTCGGCCGCGCGTTCCTGACTCCGCAGCGGGACAACGTCCTCCGCCACGCTCTTTCGCCTTAACTTTCCTACGAATGTGCCGAGTTCGGTCACACCGACGGCATCCCACGCCTGCGATCGCTGTTCCAGGAAGGACCACCAGAGGGCGAGACCCCTGGCGTAGCTCTTGATCGTGTTGGGTGAGCTGTCGGTCGACCTGAGGTACTCCAGGTACTGCTCAACCGGCTCCGCGACCCGGTAGTCACCCGCGAGCACCGTCCATGTCGACGCCTCCCCGGTCGCCACCCGCTGTGTGCTTGCCACCGCGTCCCCTCCATGTCATCGCTGTCAGCGGCGGATAACCGCTGTACCGGATAACGTGAAGCTCACAGAAAGGAAACGGCTCGCCGCCTTCTGTCACAGACGTCAGCGGCAACCATTGCGGGGGGCGGATAACACGTGGTGCCGCTGTCGTACGCCTGGCAGATGGGCGCCGCCCGCTGGGGCAAGGAGAAGCGGCAGCGGTTGGCCAACGACGTCCTGAACCTGCTGCCCGTGTACGGCCCCGCCAACAGCTCCAAGAGCGACTCGGGCCCGGCGTCCTGGCTGCCGCCGAGCAAGCGGATCCGCTGCTCGTACGCGGTACGGATCTCCCAGGTCGCGGTCAAGTACGACCTGCCGGTGACGGCGGCGGACAAGAAGTCGATGCTCACGCAGTGCGGCGGTTAGCCATGCCCCGCATGGACCTGACCATCACGACGCTCGCCGAGCGGCCCGAGCTCCATGGCCCCATGCGGCGGCACCGGACATGACGCGAAGAGGCCGCCTCGCGGGCGGCCTCCGGCGGTTGTACTTCACTGCTTGCCGAGC
>NZ_JBSFMS010000162.1:0-14753 GCF_053599675.1 Streptomyces sp. NPDC000880
CACCTGCGGTGGACACCGCGCCCTGCTGGAACGACTGCGCCGGATAGCCGAGCACCCCTCCCCATGACGGCCGCCTGCGGCGTGGGCGGCGCTCTTGGGCTTGGTCCGCTTCGACGGACCTCTGAGATCAGGGGTTTTGCCCCCGGAGGGGGAGAGTATGGGGTGCACTCGCGTGGAACCCACGGTCCCCGCGTGTTCATGCCGTGCTCAAGCGGGAAGGCGCCGGATGCGGCCGTCGCCGTGTTGCCAGGCTGATGCGAGCCGCAGGGCTCCGGGGCCGACACCGCAAGCGACGGCACCTTACCACGATCGCCGACCCACAGGCCGCCGCCCGGCACGACCTCATCCTGCGGGACTTCAGCCCCGACCCGATGGGGCTCCATACCTGCTGGTGCGGCGACATCACCTACATCCCGACCGGAGAGGGCCGGTTGTACCTATAAGTTACGTGGAATCACGCTGACGGATGGTCCTGCTGTCTGGGGCAGTACTCCGGCTTTGGTGTCGCGTTGAGCGTGTTCGTGACGGTGTTGTCGGAGAAGTGGCCGGTCCTGGATCGGCATCACCGCAACGTCCAGGCACGCAACAGCGCGCCGCCGCCCCTTGCGCCGGAGGCCCGTGTGGGCCCGGCCTGAACGGGCCGGGCCCACACGTGGGAGGCAAGACGCTCTCAGTCAGCACTCACCGGTAGATTCACCGAAACCAACCGTGGCCCAGATGTCGCTGAGTGCCTTTAGTTGGTCTTCACTGAGCTTGCCCAGGAATTCGCGCCGAAGGTTGGTCAGATGCACCTTGCGGGCTCGGCGGTACGCTTTGCGCCCGGCCGGGGTCAGCACCGCGTCGAACCCCCGGGCGTCGGTCGGGCACTTCTGCCGCTCGACGAAGCCCTGACGTTCGAGGTCGTCCACGATTCGCGTGAGTCCACTACGGCTGATCAGCAGGGATGCGGCGATGTCCTTCATCCGCACCCGCCCCTCCGGCGCCTCTGCGAGTGTCAGCAGTACCTCGAACGAGGACATCGAGATGCGTTCGGCGGCCACGAGTTCTTTGTCGAGCCGGCGCAGGAGATGCAGGTGGGTGGAGAGGAACCCGAGCCAGACGGCCCGCTCGGTCGGGTTCAGCGAGCGGGATGGTGAGCTCCCCTGTGGCGAGGTCGCGGACGCGGTCGGCTCCGGGGACTCGGTCTCACGCACGTCGCTCTTGGCGTTCTGGTCCATGACCCTCCAGAAGTTTGTTTCACAACGAATTATATCAGGGGCGCGGGCCTCCCCAAAGTGCGGCGAAGGCCCGCTCGCATGCGAACCGGCCCCAGTCCCACGGGAGTCGGCTGACGACGAGGATGCAGGTCGCCACCCGTCCTCAGCCGACTTCGCCGCCCCTCTGGAGCCCGGCTGCGGAATGATCCGCCTTTCGAACCTCGTCACCAGGCCGTACTCCAGTCGCCGAGCTGACACAGCCGGCTCCAGAACCGGTGATCTCCGCGATGTGCCGGGCGGTGTTCTCTCTGTCGGACTCAACATCGACCCCTCCGCGACCGGCACCGCGTCGGCGCTTCGGCTCGCGCGACTGGCAGACGAAAGCGGACTGAACTTCGCCGGCATCCAGGATCACCTCTACCACCCGGAATTCCTGGACGCCTGGACGTTGATCAGCACACTGACGGCATCCACGCAGCACCTCACGTTCATGCCCAACGTCGCCAACACCGTGCTCCGCCCGCCCGCACCACTGATCACGCCGCCTCCACACTGAGCAGCCTGAGCGGCGGACGTGTCGCCCTAGGAGTGGGCGCCGGAGCAGCGCCTCCAGCCATCGCGGCCTACGGCGGCCCTCAATACACCCCCGGGCAGGCCACCAAAGCCTTCGAAGAAGCCATGCTCGTCATGAAGGCCATGAGCGACCCGGCCCAGCGATCCGTGCGATTCGACGGCGAGTACCACCACCTCCAAGGCGCACACCCCGGGCCTTTCCCCGCCGAGCCCGTACCGATCATGGTGGGTTCCTACGGCCCCCGCATGCTCCGCATCACCGGCCGACTCGGTGACGGCTGGCTGCCGACCAACAGCTATGCGCCCCCCGAGCCGGTACCGGGCATGCAACGCGTGATCGACGAAGCCGCGACGGAGGCGGGCCGCGATCCCAAGGCCATCCAGCGGATCTACAACGTCATGGGCACCATCACCAATGCCGGCGCCCCCGTATCCGAGGGGCAGAACCTCGTCGGCCCGCCCCACTTCTGGGTGGACACCCTGCTCCGCTACCGCGAGGAGTTGGGCTTCGACTCCTTCCTGTTCTGGCCCCTCAATGCCGACAGCGAGGCCCAGGCGGCGCTCTTCGTCGAGCACGTGGCCCCCTCCGCCGGCCAGGAGTTGCCCGCGCCGCCCCCGGGAACCTGGCACATCGACCCCTTGCACTCCAGCATCGGATTCGTCGCCCGGCACCTCGGATTCGTCCGTGTCCGCGGCCGCTTCACCGATGCGTCAGGAGTCATCCGCATCACTGAACCCGTCCAGAAATCGACCGCCGAGGTCCGTATCGCGACAGCCACGATCGACACCGGAGTCCCGGCCCGTGACCGCCACCTGCGCTCAGTGGAGTTCCTCGACTCCGAACGGCATCCATTCGTGGAGTTCCGGGGCGCGCGGGTCCGCCACGAGAGCGACTCCTGGTTGATGGACGGCGAGCTCACCATTGCCGGCATCACCCGGCCGGTCACGCTCACAGGCGATTTCCTGGGTGAAGACGTCTAGGACGATACCCGCCACCTACCGAGCAGATCCTCGGCCGGCCACTCACCCTCTAACCCCCGCTGCGCACACCCCGGCAAGAAACTCACTCCGTGCCCGGGCCATCGAGCATCTGCGGGGCGTCATGGCCGAGGTCCAAGTGGCAACCGTTCGCAATCAAGTCATGCTCTCACTGTTCACCGACTTCGAGAACTTCACCGACTTGACGCCCAGACCCCCGTCAGGTCGACGCGGTCCATGCCATGCGCGACCAGGTCGTCGCCTGGAGCAACGCGCTCAAGCCGCTGCGCTCTTCCGCCGCGTAGAGACAATCCAGTTGCAGGGACGGCGTGGCGGTCCTTCGTCGCCGGCACCCGGCTCCTCGCCGACGAACTGGGCCGTGGTGGTGCGGCGCGGCATCGGCATCGGCATCGGCATCGGCATCGGCATCGGCTACAACGCCTATGTCGTGCTCGAGGTGCTGGACGAGACCCCAACTCCGTGCGGCCCTGGAAGCGCGCGAGATCCGCGATGCCCTGGCCGTCGCGCGCTCCACCCCGAGTGCGGATAGCTCGGCGGCGGCGAAGTCGCGCCGCACCAGATTCGGAACCGGTTGTGTCAACGCGGCTCTGGCACGAAGGACTGCCGCCGAGCCCAAGCGCGAATTCCTCACGCCTGCCAGGCCTCGATGGCCCGGCCGACGATCGGGTCGACGGAAAGTCGGCAGCTTGGCCAGCAGCGCTTCCGGTACCCAGGATGCGCTCCCGTACTTGAGTGCGTCACCCCAGCACCCTGCGGGCGGTGGCCGCCACACCGAGGACGATCAGTGCGGCGAGCAGGATCGCCGCCGGGACGTACCAGTTCGCGAGTCCCGCGCCGACCGCGGCGCCGACCGCCAGCGCGAGCACGACACCCAGGCGCCGCCCGGCGCGTTGCGGGGTACCACCCGCCACCCGGCTGTCGTGGATCAGGCCGTGGACGATCCCGGTGGCCGCAGGCAGGGTCATGTCAGCCACGCCCAGGTGCTTGGTCGCCCCGACCTGGGTTCCCATCGCGACACCGATCAACGCGAGCGTCACATACTGCCCGACCGAGTCGGTGTCCACCGGCACCTCGACCGCCACGACCCCCGCCGCAAACAGGAAACCGGTCTCCGCGAGCAGCGGTTCCACGAAACCGCGGGTCTTCAAACCACTGCGGCGGCTGAGCAGCCCACCGAACAGCGCCCCCACCAGGAACCCGGCTAGCGACACCGCGTACGGCGCCAGCGCGTAGGTGCTGCCACCACCGAGCCGGATACCGGCGAGCACGACGGTGCCGGTGGCGTAGGCGCTGAACACGTGCCCCAGGTGCAGGAAGCACACCGCCTCCACGATGCCGGTGGCCACGGTGACCAGGAACAGCAGGGGCAGGGCGCGACGCGGGTCCACCTTCGGTGCGGCAGGCGCCGTCTTCGACTCGACGGTCATCTCTCTCCTGAGCTCGACAGTGCACCACCAGTCTCGAACCGGCCGTTGATCGCGTCCAACGAACATATTTGCTTGACGCCATCTCCGTCTGCGATGACTTCACGGTGGTCCCACGGCCACCGCACGCCGGCTTTCGCCGCCGCGCGGGCATTGCTCGCCGACCCGGAGCTGTCACCAGAGGCGGCCTTGAGTATCAATTTCAGCGATGGTGGCCATCGATAACGATCGCTTGACCTGATCGTTTCAGCGAGTTCACGATGACCCGTATGACTTCTGAAAAACCGTTGAGCAGAAGAACTTTCACCCTAGGTACGATCGCCGGCACCGCGGCCGGGGTGGTCGCAGCGTCCACACCTCGCGCATCGGCGACACCCGTGACCCCGCCTCCGCCCGTGTTCGCCAAGGGCCGGCCCATCCTGTTCCGCGGCGCGACCGTGGTGTCCATGGACGCCCGGCTCGGCGTTCTGCCCGCCGCCGATGTTCTGGTGCTGGGCAACAAGATCTCGGCCGTCGGCCCGGATCTCGAGGCGCCCCCCGGCGCCGCGATCATCGACGCCGCCGGAGGAATCCTGCTCCCAGGGCTGATCAACACCCACCAGCACCTGTGGCAGACCTCGCTGCGCGGCGTCGGCGCGGAGTGGACCATCACGAACTATCTGTACTGGCTGGGCGGTTCCGCGGAGTTCAAGCCGATCTACCGGCCGGATGACGTGTACGCGGGCAACTACCTGGCCATGGCCGAAGCGGTGTACAGCGGTGTCACCACCGTACTGGACTGGTCGGACGGCACCTTCACTCCCGCCCACGCAGACGCGGCCGCCGACGCGCTGTTCGACTCCGGGGCACGGGCCCGAATGGCCTACGGCGGCTGGGGAAGCAACGCAGCCCCCGATCTGTCCGATGTGGACAGAATCCGGCGGGAGCGGTTCTCCTCGACCGACCAGCTCGTGACGTTGCAGATCGGAATCGACCAGAACAACGGGGACCCGGCGTTCCCGTCGCGGGCGGCCTGGGAGTTCGCCAGGGACCGCGAACTCATAGTCACCGGCCACGCGGGGCTCTACGGTGTGGCCGCCGACAACGCACTGAAAGCCATGCACGCAGGCGGTTTCACGCTGCCCACCAACACCTACGTGCACGCGGGTTCGTTCACTGACGAGTCCTACCGGATCATCGCCGAAACCGGCGGCAACATCTCCATCTCGGCGGAAAGCGAACTCAACGCCGGTCAGGGCTACCCGGCGATCGCCAAGGCACGGGAGTACGGCATCCAGTACTCAATGTCCGGCGACACCTCAGCATGGTGGAGCGGAGACATGTTCAACTCGATGCGGGCCGCGATCAACACCACCCGGGGTCTGGCGCACCAGCAGGAACGTGCCGCCGGGGTGCCCATCGCGAACAACGCCCTGCGCACCGACGACGTGCTGTACGCGGCCACCATGGGTGGCGCGCACGCGCTCGGAATGGCCGACTCCCTCGGCTCGATCACCCCGGGCAAACTGGCCGACCTGGTGCTGGTGAGCGGCAACAGCCCCGTCCTGTACCCGGTGAACGACCCGATCGCCACCCTGGTGTTCCAGGCCGGTCGCGGCGAGGTCGACACGGTGCTGGTCAACGGCAGGGTGTTGAAGTACCGAGGCGAACCGCTCGGCATGCACCTCGACCGCGCCCGCGCACTCGCCGAGAACTCGCGGGACCATCTGCGCGCCGCCATCGGCGAACAGTCCTGGCTGCAGGCGATGAACCCACCGCTGCCCGGGTAGCGGGAACGGAGTATGGGTGCCGATCTTCCGGAGGCAGAGCACGGTGGCCAGGATCCGGTCTGTGTCGGCGAGTTTGTCCTTGGCACCCGCGCCTCGTGTCCGTCGGCGCTCGCCGCCCCGGCGCTCGTGGCGGGTCCGCTCACGTCGTTGCGCCAGTGCGGGGATCAACACACTGGCCAGAGCGTCCAGTTGGGCAACGGTCATGCTGGTCAGCTCCGGGTCGCGGAGAGAGTAGGTGTCAACTCCGTCCAGGGGTGCAGCCGGCCGAGCGGTCGAGGCGGTGGCGGTTGCCGTGTCCGTCCCCTGGCGTGGTGCCGGGTGGGGATCGGCAGGGTGGAGCGTGTAGTTCCAGTCGCCGTGGAAGCGGTGTCTGCTCATTGCCAGGGCGTCGATCTCGGCGTCGGTGACCTTCACGCCGGTGTCGTAAGTGTGGGTGTCGAGTTCGGCTGCGACTCTCAGCCCGGTGCGGGTGGTGGTCGCCGCGATGCTGTTCACGATGACTTCATGGCTGGTCAGGAGCCTGCCACGCCAGTTCATGGAGATGTGGGAGAACAGCCGGTGCTCAATCTTGTTCCACTTCGAAGTCCCGGGCGGTAGGTGACAAACAGTGCTCTCCAGGACCGTCTCAGAGGCGAGGGCGGCGAGTTCGCTCTTCCAGGCCCGGGTGCGGTAGCCGTTGGAGCCGCCCGCGTCCGCGGTGATCAGCAGACGGGTCGCGTACGGGTAGTCGTGCCGGCCGCGGGCCTGCCACCAGCGGCGGATCGCGGCGACAGCGAATGCGGCGGTGTCGTGATCGGTGCCGACGCTGACCCAGCCGGTGTTCGCCGCGATGTCGTAAATGCCGTACGGGATCGCCTTGCCCGGGCCCCTGCCGGTCCAGGAAGTCATGCGTCTTGACCCGCACCGGTTTGCCCGCCTGCCGCCACTGACGCCCGACGTCGCGGGCCTGCTTGGTGTTTCACACCACAAGAACCCGCGCGGCCATCGACACGTCACGACTTGCTCGGGAAGAGGTCAGACCCGGTCCAGGGGCCGGTGCGGCTCGTCCGGGAGTTCTACCGTGATCGTGTCGCCGGGACGCACCACGCCGCCCACCTGCACGACGCTCATGATTCCGGCCTTACGCACGATGTTCCCGGCCTCGTCACGGCCGACGACCTTCTTCAACAGCCCGTCCTGGAAGTTGTCGATCTGCAGGCAGGGATTACGCAGGCCGGTGACCTCCACAATCGCCTCGTCGCCGATGCGCAGCAGTGTCCCGACGGGCAGGCCGAGCAGGTTGATGCCGCTGGTGGTGATGTTCTCGCCGAGTTCGCCGGGCGTCACGTTGAATCCCACTTCGCCGACTTCGGTGAACAACTCCTCGTGAACGAGATGGACCTGGCGCAGGTTCGGCTGGGTGGGGTCCTGCGCGACACGCGAGCGGTGCCTGACCGTGACGCCGGCGTGTACGTCTCCCTCCACACCGAGCCCGGCAAGCAACGTAATGCTGGCCCGGTTGGGCTTGGTGAACGAGTACTCGCTGTTGCTGCTGACTGCCGTTACCGTCCCGCTCATTTTGCGGACCCCCGTTCGGTAGCGATGATTCTCCAAGAGCCTAGCCTGCGGTTCTCAGGGCACAGCGCCCTGCGGTCAACCGCGGGTCAGACCGTTGAACGAGGCCTATCGGACGTGGTCTACCAGCTTCGCGTGTGCCGGGGCGTCGCCGCGTACGGGGACGGTAACGGCGCGGCTGTAGTCCTCGCCGGGCTTGGCGCAGTCGACGTCGACTCCCCTGTAGGCAGAGCGGAACGGCTTGGCCGGGCAGGCCTGGTTGAGGCTGACGACCCGGGTGATGCGACCGCTCGTGCCGCCGTCGTAGAAGATGCCGAGGACCGCGCCGACGCCGTCGTCCGTGCAGTACGGGCGCGAGCCGTCCACGCCTTCGAGGTCGGCGACCGCCTTGCTGCGCCCACACACCAGGGTGAGCAGGCTCGGCTTGTCCTTGGTGTCGACGACGGACTCGGGGCCTTGGTTTCCGGCCGCCGAGGCGGTGGCGTCGTATCCGGTACCGGCGTTGGAGGGCCGGGACTGGAAGTACTTCTTGATCGGGTTGCCCTTCTCGTCGAGGAACGACTGGCCGATCGGGGCCCTGTCGTCGAGTCCTGGCACCTGGGCGGCCGCGGTCATGGCCAGCGGGTAGGCCAGACCGGTCAGCACCGTGAGGACGAGGACCACCCGGAGTGCTGCGATGTGCTGGGCGAGCCAGTGCGGGATGCGTGTCATGGTCAGATCCCTGGGATGAACTGGACGAGGGCGAAGTCGATGAACTTGATGGCCAGGAACGGCGCGATGACTCCGCCGAGTCCGTAGATCCACAGGTTGCGTGTGAGCAGGGCCGACGCTGATGAGGGCCGGTAGCGCACGCCGCGCAGGGCGAGCGGGATCAGCGCCACGATGACCACCGCGTTGAAGACGACGGCGGACAGGATCGCGGACAGCGATGAGTGCAGATCCATGATGTTGAGCCGGCCGAGCCCCGGGTACACCGCGGCAAACATCGCGGGCAGGATCGCGAAGTACTTCGCGATGTCATTGGCGATGGAGAAGGCGGTCAACGCACCGCGGGTGATGAGGAGTTGCTTGCCGATCTCGACAATCTCGATGATCTTCGTGGGGTCGGAGTCGAGGTCGACCATGTTGCCCGCCTCTTTGGCGGCCGACGTGCCGGTGTTCATCGCCACGCCGACGTCCGCCTGGGCCAGGGCCGGGGCGTCGTTCGTGCCGTCGCCGGTCATCGCGATGAGATGGCCGCCGGCCTGCTCGCGCTTGATCAGGGCGAGCTTGTCCTCGGGGGTGGCCTCGGCCAGGAAGTCGTCGACGCCCGCCTCCTCGGCGATCGCCTTGGCGGTCACCGGGTTGTCGCCGGGTTGTCGCCGGTGATCATCACCGTACGGATTCCCATCCGGCGCAGCTCGTCGAAGCGTTCGCGCAGACCGGGCTTGACGACGTCCTTGAGGTGCACGACGCCGAGTACCTCGGCGGTGCCGTCACTCTTCAACTCCGCTACGGCCAGCGGCGTACCGCCGGACGCCGAGACCTGTTCCACGGTCGCCTCCAGCACGACCGGGATCTCGCCGCCCTGCTCGCGCACCCATGCCGCGACCGATGCCGCCGCGCCCTTGCGCAGCCGCTGCCCTCCCGGCAGGTCGACCCCGGACATCCGGGTGGCGGCTGTGAACGGCACCCACTCGGCGCCGTTCACGGAGCGGGTGTCCTCGACGACCGAATGGTGCTCGGCGCCCGCGAACTCGACGATCGAGCGGCCCTCGGGCGTCTCGTCGGCAAGGCTGGAAAGCAGCGCTGCTCTCGCGAGCCGGTCCATGGGGACCGCGCCGACCGGCAGGAACGCACTCGCCCGGCGGTTGCCGAAGGTGATGGTGCCGGTCTTGTCGAGCAACAGGGTGTTGACGTCTCCTGCGGCCTCAACTGCCCGGCCCGACATGGCCAGTACGTTGCGCTGGACGAGCCGGTCCATACCCGCGATGCCGATCGCCGAGAGCAGCGCGCCGATGGTCGTCGGGATCAGGCAGACAAGGAGCGAGACCAGCACGATGCCGGTGACGCCGTCCGCGGTCAACGCCGCGGTGTCCGGGGCGGCCGCCATGGCGTCCTGGAGAAGATCGCCATCGGCTGCAGGGTGACGACCGCGACCAGGAAGACGAAGGTCAGCATGACGAGCAGCAGGTTGAGCGCCAACTCGTTGGGGGTCTTCTGCCGGTTGGCGCCCTCGACCAGGGAGATCATCCGGTCCAGGAAGCTCTCCCCTGGCTCCTGAGTGACCCTCACGACGAGCCGGTCGGAGAGCACCCGGGTGCCGCCGGTGACCGCGCTGCGGTCGCCGCCGGACTCCCGGATGACCGGCGCGGACTCACCGGTGATCGCGGACTCGTCGACGCTCGCGGCGCCCTCGATGACATCGCCGTCGCCGGGGACCAGCTCCCCGGCCGGCACGGACACAATGTCGCCGCGCCTCAACTCCGCGGCGGCGACGTTCTCTTCGACGTACGCGCCCTGCGCCGCGCCAGGCTCCCAGCCGGCGAGGCGGCGTGCCGTGGTCTGCTGTCGGGTCCTGCGCAGCGTGTCGGCCTGCGCCTTGCCGCGGCTCTCGGCCACGGACTCGGCGAGGTTGGCGAAGATGACCGTCAGCCACAGCCAGCCGGTGATCAGCCAGCCGAAGACAGTGGAGTGGAAGACCGCGATGCCGGTGGTGAGCGCGGCGCCCACCTCGGTGACGAACACGACCGGATTACGGAACAGGGTCACCGGATTCAGCTTGGCGAGCGCCTGGGGAAGCGCGCGCCACAGCTGCGCCGGATCAAGCATTCCGGCGCCGACCCGGCGCGGCCGCTCGGGCCCGGGAGGACGGGCGTCCGGTACGGGCGCGGGACGCACCTGTACGGGAGCGGACATCAGAAACGCTCCGGCTTGATCAGGGCCACCACAAGGTAGACGAGCAGCGCGACGGCCACGATCAGGCCGACGATATTTTCCACGGTCATCGATGAGACCTCGACCTCATGCATTGAAAATGGGCAGACATGGACATTCAGTGATCTTTCATGCTCCTCGCGGCATACGAGGAGCAGCCCTCCGCCGAGAAGGAGCCCGGCGGAGGGCCGGGGAAGGGGTTCGGCTCTACAGGCCGATGTCCCGGCGGCTCATGTCGTCCAGGGATTCACGGCGTACGAGAACACGCGCGATCCCCTCCGCGACCGCCACGACGGGCGGGCGGCCGACCAGGTTGTAACCGGAGGCCATCGACAGGTGATACGCCCCGGCCGCCGGCACCGCGAGCAAATCGCCGGGGTGCACATCCCCCGGCAGCGGCACCCCGTCCGCCAGGACGTCGCCCGCCTCGCAGTGCCGGCCAACCACAGTGACGAGGCGGGGAGGCGCCGACGAAGGGCGGCCGATGAGCCGAGGCGCGTACCGCACCCCGTACAGCGCGGGCCTGGGGTTGTCGCTCATGCCGCCGTCGACGGCGACGAAGACATGCTCCCCGGTGCGCTTGACCGAGAGCACCCGGTAGACGACGACACCGGCGGGCCCGACGACCGCCCGCCCGGGCTCCAGGGTGAGCCGGGGCACGGGCAGGTCCGCCCGCGTACATCCGTCTTCGAGCTCGGCGCGGATCCTTCCGGCCAGGACGCCCACGTTCAGGCTCTGTTCGCCGGGCCGGTAGGCGATGGCGTGCCCGCCGCCGATGTCCAGTTGCGGCAGGGCGATGCCGTGCTGGTCCCGGATCCGGGCCATGAGGCCGACCATGCGCCGCACGGCGGTGACGTACGGCTTGACGGACGTGACCTGCGAGCCGATGTGGCAGTGCAGCCCGACGAGCTCCAAGGGGGTCAGGCCGAGGATCCGCGCGACGGCGTGCTGCGCGGACCCGTCCGTGATCGACAGGCCGAACTTCTGGTCGTCCGTGCCGGTGCGCACCTTCGCGTGCCCGCCGGCCGCGATGCCCGGCACCACCCGCACCATGACCTGCTGGCGGCTGCCCGCGGGCACCAGGGCGGCAAGCCGTGCGATCTCCGATGCACTGTCGACGACGATGCGTCCGACGCCGAGCCGGACGGCGCTGCTCAGGTCCTCGGGGCTCTTGGCGTTGCCGTGCATCACGATCTTCTCCGGCGGGAAGCCGGAGGTGACGGCGAGGGCCAACTCGCCCGCGGAGCAGACGTCCAGGCCAAGCCCCTCCTCATGCACCCAGTGTGCGAGGGCACGGCACAGGAACGCCTTGGCCGCGTAGACGACATCGGCTTCGGGGAACGCTGTGCGATACGTGCGGCAGCGCTCCCTGACCTCCTTCTCGTCGAGTACGTACACGGGGGTGCCGAAACGCTCGGCCGCCTCGGCGAGGGACACCCCGCCGACAGTGACGTCCCCGTCGGTGGCGGGGCGTGCAGAGCCGGGCCAGACGGACAGGCCATCGGCGTCGCCGAGGGAGTGCGAGGGCGGGGAAGTCAACGGAACGGACATGACGCCTCCTCAGCCGATCAGCAGGTTCAGACACGAGACAACGACGGCGGCCCCGGCCACGCGCAGGACGCCGACGTGCTGCGGATCCCAGTCGCGCCGAGAGCCTTTGCGGCCACGGTCCTCGGCAGGCGCCGGAGCGGAGAGCTGCGGATCGAGGGTGAGGGAGGTGACGCCGAGAGGCGCGCAGAGGGCGCGCAGTGCGGGCTCGGAGAGCCTGATGCGGGCGTGGTCAGCGCCCAGCATCGCGCAGAGTCTCTCCTCGGACGTGAAGCCGACGGCCGTGCGGCCGCCCAGGGGCGTGCGGAAGAACCGGGCTGTACAGCCCGCGGGCCCCGGCCGGACGGGGACGTAGAGAAGTCCGGCCGGGAAGCGTTCAGAGGGCTCGGGGTCCTCGGAATGCTCGACTGGAGACATGCTGCTGCTCCTCGGAAAAGACGGCATACGCCGCCCGGCCGGGTCGGCCGGGGACTTGCTCCGGTGACGCTATGCCCGTTCGCCGGGGGAGTGGCCGCCTCATTGACGGATGCTTGACGGGAAGAGCCGTACCCGTAACACGACGTTGATGGGGCACTGCGGGTGCCGGGGCAGAGCCCCAGGTCTTTGCCGTCCGCGCCCCGGCCGTCGGGAACAGAACGCGGCGCAGTGTGTGGCGACACCGCACCGAGCACCAGGAGATCAACGGCCCGGTCGGCGGTCTCCACCAGTGCGCGCCCCTGGGTGCCGCTCGCGCCAGGCCCTGCCACGGAACCCCGTGGCCCGCGCTGCCGAAAGCGGTGTCGAAGGACAACGACGCGCTGCCCCCCCCCAACACCGGCCGTCGCTCGATCACCCCTTGACGTACGTACACGCGGACACTGCGCCCATGGAAACGCCGAGGGACGGAGACAGACCGCCCTGTTCGCACGCGTCTGATGCGCCTCTGATGCCGAAGTGCGCTGATGCATTGCAAGCAGGGGGCAGCCCGATACCGGTGCGGCGCCGGGTCAGTCCGTCAGCGGAGGCGGATATCACCCGTTGCGGGAGCGGTCCGGCAGAGTGTTCCGCCTCGCATCATGAGGCCTGGCGTCGTCGTGCGGCGCGGCCGGCTCGGGCTGCCCCGCCAGCACGACCGCGGTGCCGACGGCGCAGATTGCGGCGGCTGCAAGTATGCCGACCTTGGCCTGTTCGGTCAGGGACGGATCGGTGTAGGCCAGGCCGGTGACGAACAGTGCGACGGTGAAGCCGAGTCCGGTGATCAGGCCAAGGCCGGCCAGGTGTCGTCGGGTCACCCCGGAAGGCAATCGGCCAAGACCGCTCGCGGTGAGCAGCGTAATCGCGCCGACCACTCCGACGAACTTGCCCACCACCAACCCGGCCAGCACCGCCCAGGTCACCGGCGAGCGCGCGGCGGAGGCGATGGCCGGCGCGTCCAGCGAGACTCCGGCGTTGGCCAGTGCGAAGACGGGCACAGCGATCAAGGCGCTGATGGGAGCCAACCGCGCAAGCAGCAGCCGCACCACATCCCGGCCGCCGACCAGGCCGGTGGGCGTCAGCAGAGCCAACGCGACGGCGGCGAGGGTGGCGTGTACGCCGCTGTGCAGTGCGGCGTACCAGACGAAAACCCCGAGGAGCGCATACGGCCAGATCGCGGCGACCTTCAGTCGGCGCACGGCGGCCACCAGAACGCATCCACCGATCGCGGCCGCCAGCCATCCCCAGGCCAGTCCACCGCTGTAGCCGACCGCGATCACCACAACGGCCAGCGTGTCATCGACGGTGGCGATGGTCAGCAACAGCACCCTGAGCCCAACCGGCGCACGCCGGGCCACCAGCGTCAGGATCCCGACCGCGAACGCCGGGTCGGTGGCCATCGGCACACCCCATCCGCGCGCCGCCGGCCCGCCGCCGGACAGGGCCAGGAACAGCACGGCGGGCACCACCCCGCCACCGACGGCGGCGAGCACGGGCACCAGCGCCTGCCGGGGGTGCGCCAGTTGCCCGACGACCAGCTCCCGCTTGATCTCCAGGCCAATGACGAAGAAGAACACCGCCATCAACCCGTCGTTGACCCAGTGCCGCACATCCAGGCGCAGCCCGGCCCCCTGCCACCCCACCTGGCTGGCCCACACGGTGGCGTAGGAGTGCCCGGCAGGGCTATTGGCCCAGATCAGCGCCGCCGCCGTGGCCGCAAGCAATACCACCCCCGGTACGAGATCCCAGGCCGGCCAACGCCGAACGCGCACCATCCCCACCCTCCGTCCCGGCACCCCTCGCCGATCACCACGAGGTCGCCGATCCCGCCCTGGTGGAACGCATTCTGATCAACCCTATCTCCAACGCCCAGCACCACAGCCCGTCCGGCAAGCGCGTGGTGGTCACTGCCAGTGCCCATTCCGACCGGGTGGAAATCCGCGTCATCGATCATGATCCGGGGATTCCGGCGAGGCCCACGCCGCCGGAGACTACGGCGCGGCTGCCGAACTCGACCCGACGCTCGCGCGGGCTCGCCGGAGCAGAGCCATGGGCGGAAGCCCTCGCTTCCGACGAAACTCCCGGCGGAGGCATCACCATGATCCTCAGCCTGCCCGCCGTCACACGGCAGTGAGTTGCTGATGAAATGCCCCTTAGCCTCGATCCACCGGTCAGCCCGTGTCCCGTGGATAAAGAATCGAAGAGAGGTGCCTGCTGACCTGCGAAGATGGGAGTTACCACACCACCATCACGCACAATCAGCAAGGCACCTCGTAGATGCAAGTTTCCCACACCCCGGCGGCGGTCTCCGCTGCGTTCGA
>NZ_JBSFMS010000163.1:0-14178 GCF_053599675.1 Streptomyces sp. NPDC000880
GTCTGTGACTGTAGTACACACGTGTGCACTTCCGACCCCCCGGCGGCGGCGCCCCCCGGGGCGGGCCACCTCGGGCGGCCGGCCGAGAGGGCCGCACCGGGTCAAGCGGTGAGCTGGTGGATGCTCTTCCCGATCAGCCACAGGCCGGGCAACTGACGGATAACCACGATCGCCTGCACCTGTCAGAATCGTGCGTGTCCGTTATGTCCGCGCCGAAGTCCTCGATCATCGCGGGCGTCACCGTCGGCCTGCACTGGGCGATCGCCGACAGGTAGTCCTCCGTGCTGGCGCCGAGCGCCCGCGGGTCTCCCTTGCCGCTGCCGATCGCCTCCAGGTCGGCTCGAACGCCGCCTGGGCGGCGATCCGGGCCGCGTGCTCGATGTCGGCGGGGGTGAACAGTTCGGTGGCCGCCACCAGGACCGTCACATCCACGTCGGGCCGGCCGTCCGCGTACCGGGACCAGATCGCCGCTCGGGCCGCCGTGTCCGGGGTGCCGATCGGGATCAGGTAGTCGAATCTGCCGGGACGCAGGAACGCCGGGTCGAGCGAGCGGATGGAGTGGCCGTGGGTCGACCTGGCCGCAGCCCCTCTCCTGGACGTTGAACGAGGGCGACTGCGAGGTCCAGCCGCCCGGCTCGACCTCGGCGGAGGCGCTCGGGGCCATCAGCAGGGCACCGCAGATCCCTGCTGAGCCGGCGAGCACGGGGCGTTTACCGGTCATCTTCCACTCCCCCGACGCGGGGGTTCAGATAAGTGAATCCTGGGCCGGTAGCTGAACAGCTCAGCGCGTAGCAACGTAAGGGCCTGGCGTGTATACGTCAACATAGCCGTCGGCTCTATGCCTGGGCGATCAGGCGGTCGACCGCCGCCGTACCCGAGGAACGGACCGGCCCGAGGCCCCGCGCGTCGACCGGCTGCTGGGCGGGCGCCAGCATCGGCATCGGCCCCGGCTGCTGCGCCTGCGGCTCGGGCGCCTGGGCCAGCATCGGCGCCAGCGGCTCCGGAAGCGGCTCGGGCACCTGGGTGCGCTGCCCGTACAGCACCTGCTCCATTGCCGACATCAGCCGCATCACATCCTGCTGCGGGCGCACCACCAGCCGCAGGAACCGGCTCGAACTGCCAATCTTGTTGCCGCATTCGCGCACCAGCACCCCGTGCTCGGCGAGCAGCCGGTCCCGCAGGACCGTCCCGTCCACGCCCTCCGGCAGGCGTACGTAGAGGAAGTTGCCCTGCGAGGGGTAGACCGTCAGGCCCGGCAGCTGGGAGAGCCGCCAGGTCATCTCCTGCCGGTCGCGGCGGGCCTGCTGAAGGCTCTCGGCGTACTCCTGGCGGTGCTCCTTCAGCATGAACACCACGGTCTCGGCGAAGGAGTTGAGGTTCCACTTCGGCAGTGCGGCCCGCACCTTGCCGGCCAGGCTGGGATTCGACACGAGATAGCCGAAGCGCACTCCGTGCAGCCCGAAGTTCCTGCCCAGGCTCCGCAGCACGATCACATTCGTCCGCAGGACGGCCTCCGCGGCGACGCTCGGCTCCGGTTCGGCGTCCGAGAATTCGAGGAAGGACTCGTCGACGACGACCAGATCCAGGTCCTGGAGCGAGTCGAGCAGAGCGATGACCTGCTGCTTGGGCAGGAAGCCGCCGTCGGGGTTGTTGGGGTTGCAGATGACCGCAGCGCGGGAGCCACGGGTCCGGACGAACTGTACGAAGGACGCCGGATCGAGGTGGAAGCCGTGCGCCTCGGGCAACAGGAGCATGTCGACCCGCTTGCCGGTCTCCATCGGCTGGTCGGTCCACCGGCCAAAAGTGGGGACGGGCACGGCCAGCGACTCGTGCACCAGCAAGTGGTCGATCCAGGTGATCAGTTCGGTGGAGCCGTTGCCCATGGCGACGGTCTGCGCATTGAGCCCGAGTACCTGGCACAGCTCGGCGGTGATGGTGTCGGCGCCGCTCGGGTAGTAGGTGAGGATCTCACGCAGCCCGCGGCCGAGCTGGTCGAACATCGCGGGGGTGGGGAAGTACGGATTGCAGGGGATGCAGAAGTCGGTGATCTCGCCGGCCGGGCCGCCGCCTGCCCGGTTCAGCGTGAAATACGACGGGCTGTGCGCGGTGGACGCGCGGAAGAGTGCGGTGACATTGCTGCCGGCCATAGACCCTGCCTCCCCTGCGTGGAACGGCCCGTACGGATGCGCAGGGACCCTCCACGTATACGGAGGAAGATGGGGTGATGTTCACTCCCTCGGGCCCCACCTTCCGCGAGCTCGCCGTGCAGGCGCTCTCGTCCACCGAGCACGGCTACGACCTGCTCGCGCCGAAGTTCGACGCGACGCCCTACCGGACCTCGCAGCGCCTGCTGGACGCGGTGCTTCACGCGGCCCGGCCCCTCGGCCCCTTCTCGTCGGGACTCGACGTCTGCTGCGGCACCGGTGCCGGAGTGGGTGTCCTGTCGCAGCTGTGCGAGGACCGGGTCACCGGTGTCGATTTCAGCGCGGGCATGCTCGCCGAGGCCAGGAGGTCTGCGCTGACCCGGCCGGGCGCCCCGGGCGGACCGGCGGTCAGCTGGGTACGGGCCGACGCCCGCGCTCTCCCCTTCGAGCGGGCCTTCGACCTGGCCGTGAGCTTCGGGGCGTTCGGCCACTTCCTGCCCCAGGAGCGGCCTCTGCTGTTCGCCCAGGTCCACAAGGCCCTGCGGCCGGGCGGCAGTTTCGTCTTTCCCATTCCCGCGCCGCCCCGGATCGGCTCGCGGCTCTACTGGGAGCTGTGGGGTTTCGATGCGGCGATGCGCGTGCGGAATCTGCTGTGGCGGCCGCGCTTCGTCATGTACTACCGCACCTTCCGGCTTCCGGATGTGCTGGCCGATCTGAGGCGAACGGGGTTCTCGGTGGAGCTGCGGCCGCTGGATCTGGGCCGGTTGCCGGACGGCAGTCCGCGCTGCCGGCTGGTGGTGGCCCGTCGCGGGTGAGGGCCGGGGGTGCCACGCCGCCCAGGACGCGTCCGGTTGGCGTTCCAGCCAGGGCCCCGCGCCCGGGAAGCCCGCAGCCCCGGTCGGCGGTCGTCAGGCGACCGACCCGATGCGCCCCGTCAGCTCCTGCTCGGCGTCGTCGTGGTGGATCGGGGTGTGCGCTCCTGTCAGGGAGACCCCGCTGCCGCCGCGGCGGTTTGCCACGATCTCCGCTGCGATCGAGAGCGCCGTCTCCTCCGGCGTGCGCGCTCCCAGGTCCAGGCCGATCGGGCTGCGCAGGCGGGCCAGTTCGAGTTCTGTGACGCCGACCTCGCGCAGGCGGGCGTTGCGGTCCTCGTGGGTGCGGCGGGAACCCATCGCGCCGACGTAGGCGACGGGAAGCCCCAGGGCCAGTTCGAGGAGGGGGACGTCGAACTTGGCGTCGTGAGTGAGCACGCAGAGGACCGTGCGGGAGTCGACCTCCGTCGAGACCAGGTAGCGGTGCGGCCAGTCGACGACGATCTCGTCCGCCTCCGGGAAGCGGGTCTTCGTCGCGAAGACGGGGCGGGCGTCGCACACCGTGACGTGGTAGCCGAGGAACTTGCCGACCCGTACCAGCGCGGAGGCGAAGTCGATCGCACCGAAGACAATCATCCGGGGAGCGGGGAGAGAAGACTCCACGAGGAGGGTCAGCGGCTGCCCGCACCGGCTGCCGTCCTCGCCGATGACGGTCGTGCCGGTGCGGCCGGCGTCCAGCAAGGCGCGGGCCTCTCCCGCCGCAGTGCGGTCCAGCCCGGGGTGGCCCCCCAGGGAGCCTTCGTACGAACCGTCGGGACGGACCAGCAGCGCGCGGCCCATCACGTCCGCCGGGCCGTCCGTGATCCGCGCGACCGCCGCCGCCTCCCCTCCGGCGGCGGTGGACAGCGCGGTCGCGAACACCTCCCTCGCGGGCGCGTCCGCGCGCAGTGGCGTGACGAGGATGTCAATGATGCCGCCGCACGTCAGGCCGACGGCGAACGCGTCCTCGTCGCTGTAGCCGAAGCGCTCGAGGACGGTCCCGCCGTCCTCGAGCGCCTGCCGGCACAGCTCGTACACCGCGCCTTCCACACACCCTCCGGAGACCGACCCGATCGCCGTGCCCTCGCTGTCCACGGCGAGAGCCGCGCCCGGCTGCCGGGGCGCGCTGCCTGAGACGGCCACCACAGTGGCGACAGCGAACTCGCGGCCCTGCTCGACCCACCGGTTCAGCTCTTCGGCGATGTCCAGCATGTCGGTCTCCTCAATGGTGTGTGTCAGGCGGGTGGGAGCTGCCCGGCTCCCGGAGCTACTTGACTCCCAGCCAGCCCTCGATCGGATGAAGCGCAAAGTAGGCCAGGAAGACGACGGACAGCACCCACATCAGCCAGCCGACGTCACGCGCCTTGCCCTGTACGGCCTTGATCAGGACGTGCGCGAGGACGCCCGCCGCGATGCCCGCCGTGATGGAGTACGTGAAGGGCATCAGCACGGTCGTCAGGAAGACCGGGATCGAGGTCGCCTGGTCGTTCCAGTCGATGTGCTTGGCATTCGTCAGCATCATCGATCCGATGACGACGAGCGCGGCGGCGGCCACCTGCGTCGGTATGACCTGGGCAAGCGGGGTGAAGAACAGGCAGAGCGTGAAGGCGAGGCCCGTGATGACGCTGGCGAGGCCGGTGCGCGCACCGTCGCCGACGCCCGCGGTGGACTCGACGAACACGGTCTGGCCGGAGGCGCCGGCGAGGCCGCCCATCGCGCCGCCCGCCCCGTCGATGGCCAGGGCCTTGTTGAGTCCGGGCATCTTGCCCTTGTCGTCGGCGAGGTTGGCCTGCTGGCCGATGCCGATGATGGTGCCCATGGCGTCGAAGAAACCGGCCAGTACGAGGGTGAAGACGATGACGCCGACGGTGATGCCGCCGACGCTGCCGATGCCGTCGAACGAGACGCTGCCGAAGAGGCCGAAGTCCGGCGTGCTGACGATGGAGCCGGTGATCTCGGGGGCGTTCAGTCCGCCCCACTCCTTCCTGCCGAGCCCGGCGAACTGGTGGACCACGGCGGCGAACACCGTGCCGCCGACGATCCCGATGAGGATCGCGCCGGGGACCTTGCGGACCTGCAGCAGGAAGATCAGCAGGACGGTGACGGCGAAGCAGAGCACCGGCCAGCCGGTGAGCATGTCACTCGTACCGAGCTGGATCGGCTTGGCTCCCGCGATGCCGCCCTCTCCGGGCATGGAGGTGACGAAGCCGGCCTGGACCAGGCCGATGAGGCAGACGAAGAGTCCGATCCCCATGGTGATCGCGTGCTTCAGCGCCAACGGGATGGCGTTCATGATCAGTTCTCGCAGACCGGTGACGACGAGCAGGACGATCACAAGACCGTAGATGACGCACATGCCCATCGCGTTTTCCCAGGTCATCTCCGGAGCGACCTGGAAAGCCATGACGGCGGAGACGCTGAGTCCCGCGGCGAGGGCCAGCGGCACATTGCCGAGGAGGCCCATCACGATGGTGGTGGTGGCGGCGGCGAAGACGGTCGCGGTGGTGAGCTGATCACCGTCGAGCTTGTGGCCGGCCGCATCGGGCACCGACAGGATCACAGGGTTGAGAAGGATGATGTACGCCATCGCCATGAAGGTGGTGATGCCGCCACGCACCTCCCGACCGATGGTCGACCCTCGCTGGGTTATGTGGAAGTACCGGTCGAGCCAAGACCGTCCGGCGGGCTGGCGCGTACCCGCGCCGGCGTCCTCCGCCGTGGTCTTGGTCTCAAGGGACTGCTGGGTCATGGTGCCTACTCCCAAGGTTCACAGGGGCACCCGCGTGAGCGTTGTAGCTGCGGGATTTGGGACGGTGCGTTGGCTGCACGACCCGGGGGACGGCCCGAGACGAACTGGTTCTGCCTGGTGTTACTGAGTACTGCCGGTCTTGCTTGGCAGTGCTGGTGTTGCTGGGATGCGCAAGGACCGTGAGCGGTGCGGTACTTGAGTTCTCCGGGCGGTGCGGACGGGCTGGGATGCCCCATGCCGAGGGCCGGGGGACGTGACGTTTCCTTGGAGGCACGGCGCACCGCCCGGAGAGTTTGTGGGGGACGGTGATCAGGTGCCGGTGAGGTGCTCGGGGCGCACCGGCGTCCTGTTCAGCTCCAGACCCGTCGCGTTCCGGATCGCCGCGAGGACGGCCGGAGTCGAGGAGAGGGTCGGGGCCTCGCCGACGCCGCGCAGTCCGTACGGCGCGTGGTCATCGGCAAGCTCGAGTACGTCGACGGGGATGGTCGGCGTGTCGAGGATGGTGGGGATCAGATAGTCCGTGAAGGAGGGGTTGCGCACCTTCGCGGTCTTCGGGTCGACGATGATCTCCTCCATGACCGCGACGCCCAGTCCCTGGGTGGTGCCACCCTGGATCTGGCCGACGACGGACAGCGGGTTGAGCGCCTTGCCGACGTCCTGGGCGACCGCGAGTTCGACGACCTTGACCAGGCCGAGCTCGGTGTCCACCTCCACCACCGCGCGGTGGGCGGCGAAGGAGTACTGGACGTGGCCGTTGCCCTGGCCGGTGACCAGGTCGAAGGCCTCGGTGGGACGGTGGCGCCACTCGAGCTCCAGGTCGACCGCCTCCCCCTCGAGGACGTCCACCAGGTCGGCGAGCACCTCGCCGCCGTCGGTGACGACCTTGCCGCCTTCGAGCAACAGCTCGGCGGTCGCCCAGGCGGGGTGATACGAGCCGAACTTGCGGCGGCCGATCTCCAGGACCTTCTCGCGGACGTTCTCGCAGGTGTGCTTGACCGCGCCGCCCGTGACGTACGTCTGGCGGGAGGCCGACGTCGAACCGGCGGAGCCGACCTGGGTGTCGGCCGGCTGGATCGTCACCTGCGCGACGCCGAGCTCGGTACGGGCGATCTGCGCGTGGACGGTGACGCCGCCCTGGCCGACCTCCGCCATCGCGGTGTGCACGGTCGCGACCGGCTCGCCGCCCACGACCTCCATGCGCACCCGCGCGGTGGAGTAGTCGTCGAAGCCCTCGGAGAAGCCGACGTTCTTGATGCCCACCGCGTAGCCGACCCCGCGTGCGACGCCCTCGCCGTGCGTGGTGTTGGACAGCCCGCCGGGCAGGGCGCGTACGTCCGCCTCCTCGCCGGCCGCGAGCCACTGCTGCTCGGGCGGCATCGGCCTGGCCTTGACACGGCGCAGCAGCTCGGCGACGGGAGCCGGCGAGTCGACCGGCTGGCCGGTCGGCATGATCGTGCCCTGCTCCATGGCGTTGAGCTGACGGAACTCGACCGGATCGATGCCCAGCCTGGCCGCGAGCTTGTCCATCTGCGCCTCGTACGCGAAGCACGCCTGGACCGCACCGAAGCCGCGCATGGCGCCGCAGGGCGGGTTGTTGGAGTAGAGCGCGAGCGCCTCGATGTCGACGTCGTCGAGGACGTACGGGCCGACGCTCAGGGACGCGGCGTTGCCGACGACCGCCGGAGAGGCCGACGCGTACGCGCCACCGTCCAGGACGATCCTGCACTTCATGTGCGTGAGCTTGCCGTCCTTGGTGGCGCCGTGCTCGTAGTAGAGCTTCGCCGGGTGCCGGTGCACATGTCCGAAGAAGGACTCGAACCGGTTGTAGACGATCTTGACCGGCTTGCCGGTACGGAGTGCGAGCAGGCAGGCGTGGATCTGCATCGACAGGTCCTCACGACCGCCGAACGCGCCGCCGACGCCGGAGAGCGTCATCCGCACCTTCTCCTCGGGCAGGCCGAGGACGGGAGCGATCTGGCGGAGGTCGGAGTGCAGCCACTGGGTGGCGACGTACAGCTCGACGCCGCCGTCCTCGGAGGGGACCGCGAGGCCGGACTCCGGGCCGAGGAAGGCCTGGTCCTGCATGCCGAAGGTGTACTCGCCCTTGACGATCACGTCGGCGCGCTTGGCGGCCTCGTCGGCATTGCCGCGGACGATCGGCTGGCGGTGCAAGATGTTCGGGTGCGGGACATGGCCGATGTGGTGGTCGGCGCGGCCCTCGTGGACCAGGATCGCGTCGGGCGCGGTCGCGGATGCCTCGTCGGTGATGAGGGGCAGCTCGGCGTACTCGATCTTGATCTTGGCGGCGGCGCGGCGCGCGGTCTCCGGGTGGTCGGCGGCCACCAGGGCCACCGGCTCGCCGTGGTGGCGGACCTTGCCGTGGGCGAGCACCGGGGTGTCCTGGATCTCCAGGCCGTAGGTCTTCACCTCGGCGGGGAGGTCGTCGTAGGTCAGTACGGCGTAGACGCCGGACGTCGCGAGCGCCTCGGAGACGTCGATCGACTTGATCTCGGCGTGCGCGACGGTGGAGCGGAGCGTGTGGCCCCACAGCATGTCCTCGTGCCACATGTCCGAGGAGTACGCGAACTCACCGGTGACCTTGAGAGTGCCGTCGGGCCGGAGCGTCGACTCGCCGATGCCGCCCTTGGTCTGGGAGCCCTGAGAGATGTTGGTGGGAGTGCCGGCCGGAGCGGTGGCGACTCTGGGGTTCCGTGCCATCGTCAGACCGCCTCTTCCTGGCGGGCGGCCGCGAGGCGGACCGCGTCGAGGATCTTCTCGTAACCGGTGCAGCGGCAGAGGTTGCCGGAGAGCGCCTCGCGGATGTCCGCGTCGGACGGCTCGGCGTTGCGCTCGAGCAGCTCGTCGGCGGCGACCAGCAGACCGGGGGTACAGAAACCGCACTGGACGGCACCGGCGTCGATGAACGCCTGCTGGATCGGGGAGAGTTCGGCGCCCTCACCGGTCTGCGAGTCCTGCGGCCCGGCCTCCCACTGCTGGGCGTCCTGGAGGGAAGTACCGCAGGCACCGGTGGCGCAGCCGTGCTCGGCGCGCTGCTTGGCGAAGTCCGCCAGGCCCTCTACGGTGACGACCTCGCGGCCCTCGACCTGGCCGGCGGCGACGAGGCAGGAGCAGACCGGCACGCCGTCCAGGCGGACCGTGCAGGAGCCGCACTCGCCCTGCTCACACGCGTTCTTGGAGCCCGGCAGGCCCATGCGCTCGCGCAGTACGTAGAGAAGGCTCTCGCCCTCCCACACGTCGTCGGCTTCCTGCTGACGACCGTTGACCGTGAAGTTCACGCGCACTGTGCGCCTCCCTTTGTGCCGTGGGCATTGCCCCGGTATGCCTCCCAGGTCCAGCCGAGGGTCCGGCGGGCCATGACGCCGACCGCGTGGCGGCGGTAGCTCGCGGTGCCTCTCACGTCGTCGATCGGGCTGCAGCCGCCGGATGCGAGTACCGCGAACTGCTTGGCGATCGACGGGGTGATGATCTTCTTGCTGTCCCAGAAGCCGCCCTCTTCGAGCGCGGCGTCCAGGAACTCCTCGGCCGCCTTCGCCCGGACGGGAGTCGGGGCGGCGGAGCCGATGCCGGTTCGCACCGTGCGGGTCTCGGGGTGCAGGGCGAGGCCGAAGGCGCAGACCGCGATGACCATCGCGTTGCGGGTGCCGACCTTGGAGAACTGCTGCGGCCCGTCGGCCTTCTTGATGTGTACGGCGCGGATCAGCTCGTCCGCGGCGAGCGCGTTGCGCTTCACGCCGGTGTAGAACTCGTCGATCGGGATGAGGCGGCTGCCGCGCACCGACTCGACCTCGACCTCGGCGCCGGCGGCGAGCAGCGCGGGGTGGGCGTCGCCGGCCGGGGAGGCGGTGCCCAGGTTGCCGCCGACGCCGCCGCGGTTGCGGATCTGCGGGGAGGCCACGGTGTGCGACGCCAGTGCCAGACCGGGCAGCTCGGCCCGGAGGTGCTCCATGATCTGGGTGTACGGCACGGAGGCGCCCAGGCGAACGCTCTCCTTGCCGACCTCCCATTCGCACAGCTCACCGATGCGGTTCAGGTCCAGGAGGTACTCGGGCCGGCGGTGGTCGAAGTTGATCTCGACCATCACATCGGTGCCACCCGCAATGGGTACGGCGGTGGGGTGCTCGGCCTTGGCGGCGAGCGCCTCCTCCCAGCCGGCGGGGCGAAGGAAGTCCATCAGTGGCTCTCTTCTTCTTCATCGGGGTCGTTCGTCGCAAGCGGGCCCGGGACGGTCGGCCCTCGACTGGTTATTCATGTGCCGTTAACGCGGCGTAGCCCCAGTACACAAGCCGTGTCCCGCTCGGTGCAGTCACCGAAACCATGAAGGAGTTGGCTGGTCGACTGTCTCGTCTTGTAGATTCGAACGAAAGGCGAGGCTCAGTAACCTCACCGTCTTCCCATGAAAACCGTGGCAACGGGCCACCGGCAACAACGAGACAGATGGGCGGCGACGAGATGCGGCTGCGCGCACTTCTGGAAACCGATGCGCTGGGGCTGCGGCTGCTCGGCGGCGAGGACGAACTCGACCGTGGTGTACGTGGCGTGATGACGACCGACCTGCGGGATCCGAGCCGGTACCTCTCGGGCGGCGAACTGGTGCTGACCGGGCTCGCCTGGTGGCGTACGGCCGCCGACTCCGAGCCGTTCGTCCGGATCCTGGCGGGTGCGGGGGTGGCGGGTCTGGCGGCCGGCGAGGCGGAGCTCGGGGACATTCCCGATGATCTGGTGGAGGCGTGTTCGCGCCATCGGCTACCGCTCTTTGCAGTCAATGAATCCGTTGCATTTGCGACGATCACAGAGTACGTCGTACGCCAGGTCTCGGGTGAGCGGGCCGGTGATCTCGCGGCGGTGGTGGACAGGCACAGGCGGCTGATGACGTCGGGACCGGCGGGCGGCGGACCCGAGGTCGTACTGGACCTCCTCGGCTCCGACCTGGACCTCCGGGCCTGGGTCCTCTCCCCCACCGGACGTCAGATCGCGGGGGCGGACAAGCCGCTGCCGACCGCGGTGAGCGCCGCGCTGGCGGGCGAGCACCTGGCCGCCACCCGCACCGGCCGCCGTGGGCCGCACCGGGCGACAATCGGCGGAGCCACGTACTCCCTCTTCCCTATCCGGAACACCGGGCGCGGGGCCGCCCCCGCCTCCAGGGACGTACGCGAGACCGTCCTGTCGGACTGGCTGCTGGCGGTCGAGGCGGACGCGAGCGACTGGCCCGCCGCCCGTCTTGACCTGCTGCAGGGCGTGACCCAGCTGATCGCCGTCGAACGGGACCGGCGCGAGGCGGCGCGTACGGTACGGCGCCGGCTCGCCCAGGAGGTCCTGGAACTGGTCCAGACGGGCGCCGCGCCCGCCGAGATCGCGGCCCGGCTGCGGGTGGCCGCACCGGTGCTGCTGCCCGGACTCGGGACCGCGCCGCACTGGCAGGTCGTGGTGGCCCGGGTGGAATGGGGCCAGGACGGCGCCGCGGCTGCGGGGGCGTCGGCCGGCGAGACGGCTACGGCGATCGAGGCCGGACCTGTCGCCCAGTCCGTGCTCGAGGAGATCCTGGTCGACCCGGCGGCGGCCGGACCCGACTCCACCGACCGGATCGCGGTCGCCCACACCGGCGAAGAGGCCATCGCACTGGTCCCGCTGCCTGCCGTCCCCGTCGCCCCGGACGCGCCCGACGCCGGGTCCACAGAGGCCGGGCTGCACGCGGACGCGCTGCTGAGCTCCGTACGCCACCCGCTCTCGGCCGGCCTCGCCGACGACGGCAGGCTCACGCTGGGCGTCTCCGCCGCGGTCAGCTCGGCGGAGGGGCTGCGCGGCGCGCTGGAGGAGGCCCGCCACGCCCGCCGCGTCGCGGCGGCCCGCCCGGGCCGGGTCTGCGCGGCGGGCCACCACGAGTTGGCCTCGCACGTCCTGCTGCTCCCCTTCGTCCCGGACGACGTCCGCCGCGCGTTCACGGCCCGCCTGCTGGACCCCCTGCGCGACTACGACCGCCGCCACCGCGCGGAGCTGATCCCGACGCTGGAGGCGTTCCTGGACTGCGACGGGTCCTGGACGCGGTGCGCGACGCGGCTGCATCTGCATGTGAACACCTTGCGGTACAGGGTGGGCAGAATCGAGCAACTGACCAGCCGCGACCTGTCGCGCCTGGAGGACAAGCTGGACTTTTTCCTGGCGCTGCGGATGAGTTGAGGGTTTCCGCGACCGCGGGGTGCGGGTGTGGGTGCGGAGTGCGGGCCTGCGTTCGGTGCGGGCTCCGGGGCACGGGGCACGGGGTGCGGGCCTGCGTTCGGTGCGGGCTCCGGGGCCCCTCCGGGCTCGACTCCTCGGGGTTGGCGGCAAACGGGGGGCCGCATTGATCACCCGGGATTGGCCGCCAATCCCCTGCGGGGACGACCCTGCACGGCCCCTCCCCCACGGCACGTGAGCGCGCCGGGCGGGCGCGGGTGCGGGGTGCGAAGCCGCCGCACGGCGTGAGGTGTGGCGCGCGAAGCTGCGGCTCCCGGGGGGTGGGAGTACCGCACCGTCGTCACGAGCTACCGCCACATGACGACCCGTCAGTCCAATACGCTCAAGAACAATCCCCTGACCAGCGACGATAGCAACTGTCGCTGGAGTATTAACAAAGCTGCCGCGAAGCAGTAACTAGCCCGCAACGCACTGCTCGCAGAGTCATCTCGTCCCTCATAACGATCACAAAGGTACTTTGGTGACGTACGGATTGAGCAGGCGAGAAGGCGCAAGCGGCACATTGCCACCGACACCCTCGGGCTGCTCTTCGTGCCGATCGTCACCGCCGGCGGCAAGCAGGTCCTGGACGCCCTCGCCGCCCAGTTGGCCTTAACCCGCCGCTTGTGAAGTCCGCGTCGCGGACGATGGAGATGTTCGCAGAGCGGTCGAGGGTCTGACGCTGCTGCAGATCCCGGAGCGCCTGAAACGCGCCGAAAAACAGCGCACGTGCTGTTGTCGACCAGTGAGCCGACGGGTTGTCACCCACGAGGAAGACGCTCGGCGGTGCCGTGCACCTGCTCGGACACCGAGTTTTCGAGATCGGCCAGGACCGAGCGATCCCGTAGCCGCAAGACGACGCCCATCCCGAATTGCGGCACATCAATTTCCTTCGCACTATCAGGAGGTTCCATGTCAGACGTTCCTTCCCGGCGCCACATAATCATCGGTGGCGCTCTCGGAGTCGGAGCAGGAGCACTGGCGAGCGTGGGTGGTCTCGCCGGCCAGGCCGTTGCCGCACCTGCGGCACTTTCCCCAGCCAGGACCCGCCCGCGCCCGGTCGCCCCGGTCAACCAAGCCGTCGCGGACCAGATGCCGCTGGCATACAAGGTCCAGCCACAGCAGGTGGTCGGCGTCGATGTGGAACAGGAAATCGCCATCCACACGATGGCCGACATCGAAGACAAACGCACAAGACTGATCGAGTACATCTGGAAGGGCGCCGGCCTGCCCACCACGATGCCGAAGGTCGAAGCAGGAGTCCCCCTGCCGCCCGAAATCGCCACCCTCACTGGCGTACGGAAGACCACCAAACTGACCATCCCGCTGCGGTACGGCGTCAAGGCGACCCAGTACCTCGTTGAACCCAAGGGACGGACCAACCACCGGCTCGGCATCTACCACACCGGCCACGGCGAAGACCCGATCATCCGGGTCCGCACGGTCCAGGCGCTGCTTGACCTCGGCTACGCCGTCCTCTGCTCCGACATGCCCTTCACCGGCTGGAACGTCCAACTCATCCAGGACCCCAACGACCCGACGAAGTACGTCGATATCGGCACCGGAACGACGGCGCACAACAGGTTCAGCGCTTACGAAACGTCGGCCTTCTCGGCCATGACCTTCTTCCTCGAACCACTGGCCGTAGGAATCAACTACGCCCGGCAGCACCTGCGCCCGAAGTCCATCGCCCTGATCGGCCTGTCCGGCGGCGGCTGGACCGCCACCGCGTACGCCGCCATCGACACCCGAATCACCCGCAGTTACCCGACGGCCGGGTCGTTCCCGTTCTACCTGCGCCCCGGTCCGCCGAAGGACTCCACCGGCGACTGGGAACAGGGCGGCATTCAGGGCGCCACCGTGCCCGGCTTCTACGCCATCGCGAGCTTCGGCGACCTCTACGTCATGGGCGCGGTCGGCCCGCGCCGCGGACAACTGCAGATCCTCAACCGGTTCGACGCCTGCTGCTTCGCCGGAGTGGGCGCCCGCAGCTACGCGCCGGTGGTCAGCCACCGCGTCGCACTCATCGGGCAGGGCCATTGGGATCTCCAGGAGGACGCCACCCACAACAAGCACCAGGTCTCCCCGTACGCCCTCGAGGTCATCCTGTGGGACCTCGAGACCAACTCGCCCGACTGAGCCGACCACACCGTGAGCTCCTGCCGCTTCTGGGTAGGAGTGTCGATGGGCTGGCCGTCCGTCC